>CAYUSE010000044.1:0-9888 GCA_964447095.1 uncultured Lachnospiraceae bacterium
TATAATGGCAGTATCAGGAGCGGTAACAGCAATATTTTCCGTTTTGCCTGTCGGGGGAATAATAAAAAACGGAATAATGTATTACAATATTTCCGAAAAATTATTCTTTATTATTTTGCTTGCCGTATATCCGATTGTATGTGCAGTGTTTAAATTTTTAAGCAATAGGCGAAAAAAACAAATATATACAGCAAAAATACAAAAATCCGACAAAAGCGTAACAGTATCTGCTCTATACGACAGCGGAAACCGATTAAGAGAACCGATAACAGGCAGAGCGGTTATGATTGCTGAATGGGACGCGGTGAAAAATTTATTTGATGCACCGTGTGAATATGATGAAATACTTGATAATGCACAGGCTCTGAAGCTGTGGATAGTACCATACCGCGCGCTGGGCAAAAAAGACGGAAGAATATTCGCGTTTTTAGCGGACAGAATATCGGTTGATGAAAAAAATACGGAGAAAATATTTGTGGGAATAACGAATCAGAAGCTGGCGAAGGAATATAACGCGCTTTTGAACTGCGAATTTATATAATTTAAGGAGTTTAGGGAAATGGAATGGCTTAAAAGATTAGGTAAAAAATTTGCGCATATAAATGCGGTTACAATATCAGATGATGAAATATTTTATATAGGCGGAAGCGATACGCTTCCTGCGCCGCTTACAAAGGACGAGGAGGCGGAGCTTATGGAGAGACTGTCGCAGGGAGATATGACGGTTAAAGCAACGCTTATTGAGCGTAATTTAAGGCTGGTTGTCTATATAGCGCGCAAATTTGAAAATACGGGAATTTATGTAGAAGACCTGATTTCAATCGGTACAATAGGTCTTATAAAGGCGATAAACACTTTTAAGCCTGACAAGAAAATCAAGCTTGCCACTTATGCTTCAAGATGCATAGAAAATGAAATACTGATGTATCTCAGGAAAAATTCAAATATGCGTTCCGAGGTTTCAATTGACGAGCCGTTAAATGTGGATTGGGACGGAAACGAGCTGTTGCTCTCCGATATTCTCGGCACGGAAAATGATATAATCTGCCGCGCAATTGAGGAAGAGGTAGATAAAAAACTCCTTGAAGCGGCGCTTACCAAGCTTTCGGGACGGGAAAGACGGATAATGGAGCTGAGATTCGGGCTTCACAACAAAAAGGAAAAAACGCAGAAGGAGGTGGCGGATTTACTCGGAATATCTCAGTCGTATATATCTCGTCTTGAAAAAAGAATAATAGGCAGACTGAAAAAAGAAATAGCAAAAATGAGTTAATACATACAGTGGTCATACTTCGTACATAGCCGTTATTACGGCTTAAACTCAAGGAGGAAACAGGGTATGACCAACAAAGTAGAAATTTGCGGAGTAAACACATCAAAGCTGCCTACTCTCACGAGAGAAGAAAAGGATGAGCTGTTTTTAAAAATCAAGGCAGGCGATACAGCAGCGCGCGAAAAATTTATTTACGGAAATCTCCGTTTGGTGCTGAGCGTAATTCAGAGATTTAATAATAGGGGAGAAAATGCTGATGATTTATTTCAGGTCGGGTGTATCGGACTTATAAAGGCGATAGACAACTTCGATTTAAGTCAGGGCGTTCAGTTCTCAACTTATGCCGTGCCTATGATTATAGGCGAAATAAGACGGTATTTGAGGGATAATAACTCAATCCGCGTAAGCCGCTCGCTAAAGGATATTGCGTATAAGGCGCTCCACGTAAAGGAAAAACTGATAAATGAGCATTCTAAAGAACCGACTATATCGGAAATCGCAAAGGAGCTGGAGCTCCCGAAAGAGGACGTCGTATTCGCTCTTGACGCGATAGCCGATCCCGTATCGCTTTTCGAGCCGATTTATCATGACGGCGGCGAGGCGATATATGTTATGGATCAGGTCAAGGACACGAAAAATGTGGATGAAAACTGGCTTGAAAATATAGCCCTGAGCGAGGCAATGAAGCATATTGACGACAGGGAAAAGCATATCTTGAATTTACGTTTTTTTCAGGGACGGACGCAGATGGAGGTTGCCGACGAAATCGGTATATCACAGGCGCAGGTGTCAAGACTTGAAAAGAATGCTCTAAAACAGCTTAGAAAATATATTTAAAAGGGCAAGCAAAAAGCCGCCTGTCGGCGGCTTTTGTTTTGCCTTGATTTATTCTATCGTAAATGAGCAAGCTTCTGCGTCCGTTCCGTCCGTAAGCGTTACGCCGTCGGCTGTTAATGTAATGAAATAACCGCTTTTGGCAACGCTTTCAAATGATACAGCGTTTTCCTGACCATTTATGGCTTCAACTGTCTTAAACGTCATTTTTCGTGCAAGAGCTCTGTCAAGCGTAGCTTGCTGAGTTAAAACAAGATTTGTTCCGTCTGCCGTGATATAAAGTCCCGCTTTGTCGTAAGACTCAATCGAAACATAGTTTTCATTTTCACTGTCAGCTTTTCCAGGCTTAATCTGCCACATTTCCTCGAGGCTTCCGTAAATATTTCCACCGCTGTGAAGCTCATAATGTTTCATTGCAAGCTGTTTTTTCAGCGGATAACTCGCGTCGTCGCTCGGATTTACAAATTCCTCATGAGCAAGATAGTGTATATCAGACATTGTATCGGTTGACAGCTCTATTTTTACTGTTTCACTGTAATTAGGTCCCGTGGACAATTCGTTTATCGGTCGGATTGTGCCGTCATTTTCCCAATATATCTGTTCTACACACACAACGCGTCTGAAACCGCTGCCCCATGGTAGCGAGCCGTTATGGTAGATAAAGTATGTCTTATTATTAAAGTCTATAATGGACGGGTGGTTTGTGTTTGAGGTAGCCGTAGGCGGCATTAAAACTCCGCCCCATTCCCACGGACCGTACATACTGTCAGACGTTACATAGCCCATCTGCTCGCGCCAGCCGAACGCGCCGAACATATAATATTTGCCCGTGTAATTGCCGTCCGCGTCCTTGCGTCTGTATATCCACGGAGCTTCGGTAAAGCCTAAGCCCTCGGGGAGATTGTTAAATGTCTGTTGCTTTATGTCGTCGTTCATTTTAATCGCATTATCGCCGTTCATATCCTTAACGGAAATCATATCTTCATTCAGCTCGCAGACATAAAAATTTGTATTGCCCCACGCAAGATAGCGGTGTTCAACGCCGTCAACACTTTCAACCCATACAGTCGGGTCAATATCATCATGGTTAGCCGCCTGCGGTTCTGTAAGCGTGCCCTTTACGAGCGGAGTACCCTTGTCAACAAACGGGCCTGTCGGGCTGTCCGACACAGCAACGCCTATTGACTGCTTTCCGCTTGAGGTCTTATCCCATGTGCAGAAGTACAGATAATACTTATCGCCATATTTTATCGCCTGACTTGCCCATGCGGAGTTGTTATCGTTTCTCCACGAAACATCTGTCGCTTTCATAACAGAACCTTCGTATTTCCAATCCGTCATATCCTTTGACGAATAGCAAACCCACTCGGGCATTACATAATTATCGGCTGTTGAAGTGTCGTGACCTGCGTAAATATATACCGTGTCGCCGTCAACAAGCGCGGCGGGGTCGCCCGCGTACATTGTGTTTCCGTTTTCATCAAAGCCTAAAATCGGATTGCCCTTAGTGCTTTTTTCAATTACGGTCGGAGTTGTTTCAATATGATGTATATTTTTTGTGCTTTGCGCGGTCTGATTGTTTTTCCTTGCAAAGCTTGCGATACCGTTTTGGTCTGTGCCTGTCATAACAAGCGCGCTTTCACGCTTATCCTTGTCGTAACCTGTGAGCACATAAAGTTTCATTGTGTCGCCGTCCTGATAGAACTCGTAATTTTCGTTGTCGCCGTCAGCCGTAAAATTAACGGTTACGGTGTGCTTGCCGTCAAACTCCCATGAGCCAAGGTAATTTCCGAGCGTACCATCGGGCTGTAAAATAATCTGTGAAGAATGAACAGGCAAATCAAAATCTGCCGACTTACATTTACTTACATCAGTAACGCCGTCTTTAAGAATAGTCTGACCTACGCTTGACAAATCCCATGTGCCGTAAAGCATATTTTCGGGAATATCCTGTTCCTTTTCGCCCGCGTAAACCATTGGCGAGATAACGGGCCAGCCGTCCTCCGTCCAAAGAATTTTCTTTACCTGCAAATATGCTATCGCGTCCGCAACCTTGCGGCAGTGCTGAACGAGATACCACTGACCGTCGTCGTCTTGGAATACGCTGTTGTGACCGCTGCCGAGGTATTCAATGCCGTCGCCTAATTGGAATGAGCCTGACATCTTATAGCCCCAAAGCTCCTGCAATGTGCCGCCCTCTTTAACCTGATCGGCATAAGTTGTGCCGACAGGTCTGTCCTGATGGTCAAGAAGCTGTCTGTGCGGATTTTCCTGTGAAAGAATTTCGCTGAAGGTTTTATCAGTTCTTGCAACTCTTATATTGTAGTTAGTTCCAAGCCAGCCGTAGGACGTGAACATATATCTGTAGCCCGTTTCCTTGTTATAAATTGTGTACGGACCCTCAGGACCTGCAACACCGCCCGGGGTGGAGTACATTCTCGTACCGAAGTTCTGGCACGAGGAAAGAATTTTTGCATCAGACGAATAATCAACGCCCTTTACAAGACCTGTTTCGGTATCAAGCTCAGCTATATGAATACCCTTCCAGAACGAACCCCAGATAAAGTAGGTTTTGCCGTCTGTATCGGTGAAAATGTTCGCGTCAATCGCGTTTGTGTTGTAATTGTTGTTTTCCTTTGACGCTACAACAACGCCTGCATCAACGTATTCGCCGTCCCAAAGACTGGGTGACTTAGCCTTAATAAGACTTATTACCGAGTTTCTGCCGCCAAGTCCGCAGGAGGTTGAAAGGTAGAACCAATACGGATATTCGTCACCCTCCTTGTAGTATAAATCAGGCGCCCAGTATGTACCGTTTGCGGTTGTGTTCGAGTAGTTTTTATCAATAAATTCCTTTGCCTTTACGGGGACTGTTATTGTTTTCGTGTAATCGTGTTTGTTCCAGTTGATTAAGTCCTCTGAATCAAAAACAAGGTTGTGGGTTGAATAAGCGTAGTATTTCTTTGAAACAGGGTCTTTGAATATTGTCGGGTCATGTACGCCCTCGGTTGTGTCTGCACTGTCGGCAGGTGTCGCGTCAGGGAAGGACACGTCTGCGACAGGCAGATAACCTGCGTTGTATGTCTTGCTGTCTGATGTGTCGGTGACAATTACCTTATAGTATGCAATCTGATTATTGCCGTTTACCGTAAAAGTAAAATTCTTGCTTTCCATAACGGCTAAATCGGCTTCCTGCGCTGTCGGGAAAGGAGCGCCGGCAGCGTCCGACTGTTCGTATTTGCTTCCGTCAGCGTTGTAAGGAACTATATCGCATTTAATAGATTTAGCTGTCGGAGTGTAGTTTGTAACCGTGGTTTTAACAGTTACCTTTTCACCCTCTTTAATCTGAAATACCTTGTTGTCCTTAATCGGCTGAATACCGTCTAAGGAATTCCATACAAACATTTTGACCTTATCATTGTCATTTTGCTTTAAATCAGTAAAAGTAACAGCATTATCTGTAACATCAGCTTGAGTTTTAAGCTGTACGTTTGACAATACGCCGCCTGCGTATGACGCGGCGATAACGCTGTACTTATCCTCGCTTACCGCAGGAAGCGACACCGTTACGTCTTTATCGCTTTCCGTCATACTGAAATTTGAATAAAACTGCGTGTCAATTTCAAGGCAGTTCTTTTCCGCGAGCATTTTATCCTGTTCGCGCTTTACCGCCTTTGCGGCAAGCGTTTCAACTTCGCCGTCATTTAAGGCTTTGCCGTAAATGCGGAAGTCGTCAATCATGCCCGAGAAGCCTTCGCCGCTGTTCCAATTGCCGTGACCAATCCACGTTGAAGCGTCGGCGGACATGAGAGCTTTAATATCAACCTTTGCAGTATCAGAACCGGCAAGCTCGCCGTTTACATAAACCTTTGTGCCGTTTTCGGAAAATACCGCCGTAACATACTGCCAATCCATATATGTACCGTTTGTGATTACAGAGCTTAAACGCGTACCGCTGTTATTGTAGCGTTCTGTGGTAAACGTCGATGATGTCGCAAGCATGCCGATATATTTTTCGCTAAGGTATTCCTGCGCACCGCTTACGGGCGTTGTCATAAAAGCCCAGCCTGAATCCGGCTTAATCCAGAAGCTAAAGGTTGCGGCTTCCTTGCCGCTTAAAATACCCTTGGGAAGCTCCAGATAGTTTCCTGCGGCGTTTGAGGTAATGCTTAAAGCCTTTCCGCTCTCCTCGTCAAGGCTTTGGGTAAGCGCGACTGAACCCTTTTTGGTTACCGTTCCGCCCTTTGCCGCCTCAAATGACGTCTGCTCTGAATTTGCTTCATCAAAAGTGACATTAAAAAGCAAATCTTCATCAAGCGACGAATTATCGGCAAAAGCAAAGTTCGGCAATGCGGAAATAAGCATTGACAGCGAAATTACCGTACCGAGCAATTTTTTCAAAGTTTTGTTCATGATTTTTCCTCCCTGATAATATATTCTAATAGATATATTATAACAAAGAATAGTGAAAATGTAAATAATTTTTTAGAAAAACACACGTTTTTTTGAACAAGTTTCACATAAAGGCGGGGGTAAGAGCGTGAGCGGAATTATCAGGAAAGAATTTAAAAACAGTGATTTGCTTTTTGTAGCTGCATTTTCTGTTTTGGTATTGGGAGTAATATTGGGAAGCGTATATCTTTCGTATTCCTCTTCATTTGAAGGAATAAAAGCGTATCTTGACGGATTTTTACAGTCATTCGGAGATAACGCTTGTTTTTCAGTGTTTAAAAAGTCGCTGAGAGGGAATATAGCAGAGTTTCTTATTGTATTTATAGCGGGATTTTTTAAATTCGGCGTATTATTTTCCGCCGTGGCTGTAATCAGGCGCGGATTTATCATAGGTTTTACAGTATCATCATTTGTAAAATTGTATGGTTTAAAAGGTCTGCTTGTCATGTCTGCAACCATGCCGGTGACGCTTATAATTATACCGGCTTTTTTAATTTTTACAGCTGTTTCGGTTAATTTTTCCGTGTCAAAAGAAAAAAATCAAAAAAAATTTTTAATTTCTTATATTTTTTTCGGAATTTTTATTCTTACCATATTTTGTATCGCTTCTCTTGGAGAAGGATATTTGACCACAACATTTATGAAATGGATTTTACCAAAAATTGGATAAAATTACATTATTTTACAAAAGATGCTCCAAACGGCACAGGAATTTGGAAAAAAGGACTATACAAATAAAAAATTTGTGGTATAATAGTTATGTTGACTTGAAAAAGAAATATTACTGAAACAATTTTGTAATATATCAGACGGCTGAAAGGAGAAGGTGTTATGCAGGCGTATGTTGACGAGTATGCAAGTTTTATGACAAATGTTCGTCATAAGGCAGTAAATACCATAGAATCGTATAAAAGAGATGTAAAGCAGTACATAAGCTATCTTAACAATTCGGGAATTACTGATGTTACGGCAGCGACAAAAACAAATGTGCTTTCATATCTCATGGAGCTTCAAAGAGAAGGAAGAGCGAGTTCTACAGTATCAAGAACGCTTGCGTCTCTGCGCTCGTTTTATATATTTATGGCTCAGAACGGAGCAGTAAATGATGACCCTACGGCAAGCCTTGAAGCCCCCCGTGTTGAAAAGAAACCGCCTCAGATACTTACAAGCGCAGAGGTTGAATTATTGATGAATCAGCCCGAATGCAATGATAATAAAGGTATACGCGACAAGGCTATGCTTGAGGTACTGTATGCCACCGGAATACGCGTATCTGAGCTTATAAGCCTTGACATAACCGACGTAAATCTTCCCATGAGTTTTATTCACTGCGCAGGCAGAAAAAAAGACAGAATTGTTCCTATGGGAAATAAAGCAGTTGAAGCTCTTACAAATTATATTGACAACGCACGTGCTGATATGGTAAAATCAAATACAGAGAAGGCAGTATTTGTAAATTGCGGCGGAGAAAGACTTTCAAGACAAGGGTTTTGGAAAATAGTGAAGTTCTACCAACATACAGCAGGAATTAAGAAGGATATAACGCCTCATACGCTAAGACATTCATTCGCGGCGCATCTTTTGGAAAACGGAGCAGATTTAAGGTCAATTCAGGAGATGATGGGACACGCGGATATATCGTCAACACAGGTATATTCACAGCTTGTTAATACCAAAATCAAGGATGTCTACGAAAGGGCTCACCCGCGCGCTTAAAATTAGGAGAAACGAATGAAATTTAAACAGCTTGCGGAAAAATTAAAAGGGGCATTTAATCACCCTGTTTTCAAATCGCGAAAGCTATGGATACCGGTCATAGCTTTTGTTTTTGCGTTCGGAGGTTATACCTCTGTTCATAACTATTACGCTTCAAATCCTGACGCGCATTATTGGCTGATGGATGAGGTTAATAAGCGCTACCCCGATAAGATGCGATATACGTATTATTATGTGAATAATATTATGCAGTATGAGCTGGAAGAACATGATTTGGAGAAAAATGACGTTAAGGAAATTCAGGTGGGCGACAACAGGAAATATCTGATAAATCATTCCAGAGGCTTTGCGATGGAATTTCCGCGTGACGTAAGCTTTGACTTTACTGCGGGAAATGAATTTTTCACCGCAAAGGACAAGGACTATACAATAGTCGTATCAAAGGAATTTTCGCCCTATGAAAAAACGCGCCAATATATAAAGGAATATTTGCATAAGTTTTTGCTTGATGACCGATACATTGAGCAGAACAAGCTGACGGTTCATAAGGACTCCGTTGAAAAAATAAACGATTTGTGGGTTCAGGTGCTTTGCGTTTCGCGCACGCCTGTTCCGAACAGCCCGATAAAACAGAATACTTACGCGTACTGCTATATTTATGACAAGGAGCAGCGATATTACAGAATTATGGTTAAAGGCGAAAATTATGACGATAATTTCCTCGATACCGTATATAAAATGCTGTATTCTTTTACTCTTAATGTTCCTATTCAGGGGGTTTCTAAAAATTACACGAATTATGAGCCTGTAGAGGATCCGAACTGGAATGATGAAACAAAGAAATTCTATAAGGATTTATGTGAAACAGATAAGCTGAAATGGGGAATATATGTACCGCAGGGCGTGCGTGACAAGAGATTTGAAGAGGTTGAAAAAATTGAGGATAAAATAGACTATACCTTTGAGGGCATGATTGAATATCTGTATTTCGGTGTTGAAGGAGAAGATTTTCCGACTGAGGGTATGAAAAAGGCTTACGACGACGGCAAAATCGTTGAGCTTACAATGCAGACCTCAACAATTATGAATGATAATCTTGACGGATACAGTCCCGTATTCGATATTCTTGACGGTCTTTGGGATAATAAAATACGAGAATTTGCAAGGCAGGCGAAAGAATTTAAACATCCGTTTTTGTTCAGATTAAATAATGAAATGAACTCCGACTGGACAAGCTATTGCAGCTCCACCATGATGGACGACCCTGAACTCTACGTTATGATTTGGCGCAGATTTTACGATATTTTCACGGAAGAAGGCGTGGATAATGCGGTTTGGGTGTTTAACCCGAATAATATCACATTCCCGCCGTGCGGATATAACGACCCTATGGCTTATTACCCGGGAAACGGCTATGTTCATGTGTTCGGCGTGACGGGCTACAATACGGGAACGTATTATGAGAAGCAAAACGGCGAAAAATGGCGTGAATTTGAGGAATTGTATGATGAATGCGAGTCGCTTTTTGAGAAAAACTTCGGTAAATTCCCGTGGATAATCACAGAGTTTGCGTCAAGCTCAATAGGCGGCGACAAGGTGAAATGGATTGACAA
>CAYUSE010000045.1:0-9794 GCA_964447095.1 uncultured Lachnospiraceae bacterium
CGCGGTTTTTGCCTGTAACAAAGGCAATTCCAAAAGAAATGCTCCCGATAGTTGATAAGCCGACTATACAGTATATTGCTGAGGAGGCAATAAAATCGGGAATAGAGGAGCTGCTTATAATAGTGTCGCGCGGAAAAGACGCGATTATAAATCATTTTGATAAGGCGTTTGAACTTGAAGCTGTTTTAGAGCGTGATAATAAGCAGGAAATGCTCAAAGCCGTGCGCGAGGTATCGGATAAAATTGATGTGCATTTTATCCGTCAGCAGGAGCAGAAGGGCTTAGGACACGCAGTGCTTTTTGCGCAGACATTTGTCGGAAACGAGCCGTTTGCGGTAATGCTTGGCGATGATGTTGTCGTAAGCGAAAAACCATGCTTAAAGCAGCTTATCGAACAGTTTGATAATGTACAAGCGTCAGTTCTTGGAGTGCAGAGAGTGGGGAAGGAGCAGGTTTCAAAATACGGTATTGTGGACTGCGAGAGAATGGACGGCAGACTTTACAAGATGAACGGTATGGTTGAGAAGCCGAAAATTGAGGATGCGCCTTCAGATATTGCAGTGCTTGGACGGTACATTTTAACTCCAGCCATTTTCAATTGTTTGAAGAAAACAGGAAAAGGCGCGGGCGGTGAAATACAGCTTACGGATGCCATTGTGATGCTTAATCAGTCGGAGGACGTGTATGTGTATGATTTTGAGGGGAAGCGGTACGACATCGGAAGCAAGCAGGGATTTTTGAAAGCGACTGTGGAATTTGCGCTTGAACGAGAGGACTTGAAGGACGAATTTTCCGAGTATTTAAAGCAAATATCAAAACAGCTATAATAAAAAAGAGGGACGATTTAATTATCGTCCCTCATTTTTGTCGGAAATTCAAATATAAATTCACTGCCCTTATTAAGCTCGCTTTTTGCAGTTACGGTTCCGCGGTGTTTGCGGGCAATCCATTGTACCATTGAAAGCCCTAAGCCCATGCTTCCGATGTCATCGGAGGTTCGGGCTTCGTTTGCCTGAAAAAAACGCTCCCATATTTTCGGCAGATTTTCTTCTGATATTCCTATTCCGCTGTCCTTGACAGATAAAACAGCATTATTGTCTTTTTCAAACAGAGTGACAATTATTTTGCCGTTTTCTTTATTATATTTATACGCGTTTGAAATGAGATTTATAAATACTCTTGAAATCATTATTTTATCAACAACCGCAAATATATCAGGAGAAATATTTGTTTCAAGAGTAACGCTTGTTTCTTGGATTTGCTTCTGTTCTTCACATATAAGCTCTGCAAGCTCGGAAATGTTGGTTCTTTCAAAATTTATCTTTTGGGTGTCCTTATCCATTCTTGCGATTGTTAAAAGTTCAGAAATCAATTTAGACATTTTTTGAGTCTGATTTTTGACCGATGCCGCCGATTCCTTAAATTCCTCAGGAGAGGACGCGTAATTTTCCATATAATCGCATTCGGACATAATAACCGCGACAGGTGTTCTGAGTTCATGCGACGCGTCCGAGGTAAACTGCTGTTCCCGCTTTATATAAGCTTCTATCTCATCAAGCATTTCGTCAAATGTGTTCGCAAGCCTGTGAAACTCGTCATTGCCGCTGCCTATTTTAATACGCTGGTTAAGGTCTTTGCTTTTTATAATATTTTGGGCTGTTTTCTGTATTTTGTCAACGGGCGACAGGGTTTTTGACATCATATAATAGCCGCCGGCAGCCGCAATAAGTATCATTGCTATAATGAATATCAGATTATATTTGAAAATCTGTTTCGCCGCTATATTTTCGCCGTTCGCCAACAATACTCCTTTTATCCATACAAAGCTGCCGTTTTTCAAAAATACCTTTTTGTCGTATTCATAGAATTTGTTTTCATTATATTTATTTTTGCGTATTCCGTTTTCTTCAAATTCAAATTCTTCTGATATTCCAAACGGAACATGACCGACTATAAGGCTGTGGTTTTCATCATAAACTGCCATCTGCACACCGTCTCGAAACATTTCAAAATCGGGTATCTTAATATTATTAAACCGCATATCCGTTACGCGTCTTGCGAGCATGTCAACACTGCGTGAAAGCTGTATTTTCATATTTGCTTCTACACTTTTTGTTATCGTGGAGTTCATAATAAAAAATAAGGCAAAGGAAATAAACACTACACATAAAACATAGCATAAGGTGATTTTCAGTTTTACGGAAAGCTGCTTCATAGTTTATTCCTCTCGTAACACATATCCCTTACCCTTAACGGTGTGGATAAGTTTTTTATCATAAGGCATGTCAATCTTTTTTCTAAGATACAGGATATATACGTCAATTACATTCGTTCCGCCCTCGTAGTCAAAATTCCAGACATGGTTTTCGATTTTACTGCGTGAAAGGACAATTCCCTTATTCATCATGAGATATTCAAGAATATCATATTCTCTTGCGGTAAGACTTATTTCATCATTTCCGCGCGTAACTCTGCAGCTTGCGGCGTCAAGAATTAAATCGCCGACCTGATACACGTTTGTCGCATTGCCTGCTGATTTTCTCAACATTACGCGCACTCTTGCAAGCAATTCCTCGAACGCGAACGGCTTTATAAGATAGTCGTCCGCGCCTGCATCAAGACCTGTCACTCTATCCGAAACAGCGTCCTTTGCGGTGAGAAGCAGGACAGGTGTGGAATTACCGTGATTTCTTATTATCTGCAAAACCTCCATGCCCGACATTTTCGGCATCATAATATCCATTATAATCGCATCATATTCTCCTGCTTCGATAAAGCTTAGCGCTTCCTCGCCGTCAAAACAGCTGTCAACGCAGAAGCCCTCTTTTTCAAAGCTTTTTGAGATGATTTGGTTTAACCGCTTTTCATCCTCCACTATAAGAAGTCTCATAAATTCTCACCTGTCCTGTAATATTTTACTAATTTATTTTGACGTAATTGTTATAAGCCTTGTCTTTTCATCCCAGCCAACCTTCATGCCGAGCTGTTCTGAAATAAACCTGACAGGCACCATAGTTGACGAGCCGATTATTCTCGGAGCGGCAAGAAGTGATTTTGTTTCTCCGTTCACCAATGCCGTATCGGAGTCTATAGTTAAAACAATGGTTGTATCTTCCTTAACCGCCGTTACCGTCCGGCTTTCTTCGTTCCATTCGACTTCTGCCCCCAAAGCTTCTAAAATTGCTCTGAAGCCGACTAATGTAGTATCGTTTTCTATAACGGGGTCTGTATCGAATTTTATGATATGTCCGTCTGTGTGAACTCTTATTACCGAGCTGCCGGTTTGTTGTCCGAACATATCGCCCTCAAATTTTCCGCCGAAGCCTTTCTCGGGACGCTCGCCGTTTGGTGGTCTGTCGGTGGGGTCAAAGCCCTCCGGCGGTGTCATATTGCTTGGGTCAAAATCCCCGAAAGGAGGCGACATACCGTCGGGGTCGAAGCCTTCAGGCGGCTGAGGTCTGCCTTCTCCGTTAAAATCTTTTTTGCCAAAGCCGTCCTTCACTTCCGTAACCTTATCCGCTTTACCGTCAAACTGTGCCTTTATATTGCTTACTCTGTCCAGAACGCAGTTTATAACAGAGGAATTTCCGCCAAACATACCGCCTCTATGCTCCATACGGTCTTTAGGGTCAGCGTCACCGATGTCCTCCGGGGCTTTTTCTGTATCGGGTTTTGTTTCTTCTTCTGATTTATCCTGCTTTGAAGTCGCTTTATCGAAGTCCTCAAAGGTATAAAATGATGTGGGGTCATTTTTTACATAAGGTGTTATAATAGCTTTTAATTCCGCAACTCTGTCCTCAAAGCTTTCAAGAATTTTTATCATCTGTTTTATATAATCGTAATATTTCTCCTTATATTCGGGAACGGAAAGCAGCTTGCCGATAAGAGGAAGAGTTTCAAGACTGCCGCTTATAAACGGAGTGTCAATGCCGATATTTGAATTAGCGCCGCCAAATCCGCCGAACGACATATTGAAATCCCACGGGACAACAGTAAATATGCCGTCCTCATTTTCGTAGAGATAAAAATTATGGTGCATATTTCCGTTATAGCTGTCGTAATTGCACAGCACCGTGTTTGACGCTATATAAATAAGGGCGCTGTCAACATCAAGGAAGCTCTCAATATCACCTTTTTCGCCGTCGGGCGCATTATTGAGTTTTTTTATAAATTCCTTAAAGCTTGTAAGGTCTGTATCTTTACCGACTTTTAAATCGGCATAAGTATAATTTTCGTCCTCTTTACAGACAAGGTCAGAGCCCTCGTCCATTTTATAGAAATTGCCGTTTTTATAGTCCTTTCCGAAATTTTCCTCTAAAAAAGTATCGTCTAAGCCCTCTACCGCCAGATAAAAGCCCGAAAACTCACCATTTATATAAACATTGCAAAAAGCCGTGTCCGCGACCTTCATGCCCATTTCACGCAGTATCTCGTAATGCAGATATTCTCTCATATACGACGGGTCGCTGTAACCGCTGTTAAGGCAAAGCTCGTCAAGACCCAAAAGAGTCTGCCCCTTGACGTATTTGTCAAATTTAATACGGAAGCTGTATCTGTCGGAGTCTGAATGCGCGGTTGAGGTTAGAGTCATGTTTCCCTTTGTTCTGATACCCGCATTTTCCGCCTTTACGCCGTTTATCGTAATATCGGCGGCATGGTATTCCTCATTTGTCGGATAATCATACATATCCTGCAAGTCATTTTCGTCAATATCAATTTGAATTTCAATTATTTTGTCCTTTTCAAAGAAGCTCTTGTATGTGACTTCACTTTCTTCGGCAGAGCAAGCCATAATCGGGAGCATAGCAAGAGTTAAAAGCATCGAAATAATTTTTTTCATGGTTTACACCTCACTTTATAATTTGAGGGGCAACGGCAAGAATTATATTCAAATTGCCGTTTCTGCATCTGAGCTCGTTTAAAAATTCCTGTTCGTTTAAATCGTTTTTCATTACAACGGAGTAGCACACTTCAAAAAGCGAGCCGAGATCTGTGGTTTTTACTCTTTGAAGAGTATATTTTTTGGTGTATTTTTTAAGTATGTCGTCAAACGCGTCCTGATAATTCAAGTCCTCGGGAATTGTAATTTTAAGCGTTTTCCTAACCGCGCCCTTTTGAAAAAGCCCGCATTTTTCCGTAATAAAAATCACTATGCAAAGCACTGCGACAAACAGCGCGCCGTAACCGTAAAGTCCGACGCCGCAGGCAAGTCCCGCCGCTATATCAAAAAATATAAAGCCTATATCCTTCGGGTCGCCGGGCGCGCTTCTGAAACGTATAATCGAAAGCGTTCCCGCAAGGCTGAACGCTCTTGCTATATTGCTGCCGACAAATAAAATTATAACGGAAAGAATTATCGGGAGCATCAAAAGCGTCACTGCCATACTGCGATCAAACCGCTCCTCCTGCGTTTTGTAATATGTAAATGCTATCGCCGCGCCGAATAGAACCGCCGAAAGCATTGTGGTAAGCGCTGACGCGACAGTAATGTCTCCGGATACGTTAGCTAAAATATTGTTAAATAAATCATTCATTGTATTTCACCTCATATTGCAATTTCTTGTTTGATAATACCCTCAGAGGGGTCAAAAGAATTTATGTATTGTTTAAATTCCGTTCCGTATTTTGAAAAGCTTTGACGCTTTATATTGAGCGCCGTAAGCATATCGCACAGCCACAGCGGTTTTGCGAGCGATGTTTTGATTTCCATAATATACGGATTGTCTTTAAGCAGAAGCGTGCCGTAATCGCCATGGTCAAGCCTTAAATCATAACGGCGTGAGCGGATGTTTGTGTCAAAGGAAATCCGAAGGTCGTCATTGCCCTTTTCAAAATACGCAATTCTGTCATAAGCAAGATACAGCTTTGGCTCAAGCTTGTATAAATTCAGAAAATACGTGATTTCTTTAAGCACCTGCTCATTCATATATTCTTTTATTTCGGGAGCAGCGCCGGTATTTAAAAATTCATAAGCGTCTTCCAGCGTTAATTTTGTTCGCCGTTTATTGACTATTCCGTTGTATTTCTTTTTTATTTCAAGAAACACCTTGTCCGACATATCAGGCACACCATAAGCCCTCAGACGCAGTTTTTCTTTATATTTCGGCTTTGAGAGCGAGGTTCTGATAAGATAATCGTCCGCTGTATCATAATAAATATTTTCTATTGTGTATGCTCCATGATTTTTATTGTGCAAATCAAGCTCCATATATTCATCCATAACGGAAATCACCTTTTCAAAAGTGTCTTTGTCGAGAATGTATTTATGCTCATATCGGTTAAAAATTTCGATTGCCATGCATCAGCCCTCCTGTGATACAAATATTTCATTTCCGTTGCTTTTAACTGAAATATCGCCGTCCTTTGTATAATACACCGCACTTCCTGTATTTTTAAGAACATCCACAGTTTGCTTGTCAGCAGGATTTTTGTCGCTGCACGTGATTACGGAATATTCCGGCTTTACAGCCATAACAAACGGTTTTGTATTCTTATCAAATTCACCGTGATGCGGTACCTTTAAGAAATCGTAGTCACGATTTGTCTGTGTGACAATTTCCTTTGTGCGTTCAGATTCTGCGTCACCCGTAAACAAAAAGCTGTTATCTCCGTGTATTACGCTGACGGCAAGTGAAAAATCATTGTCGCTTTCCTCGTAAAATGTTTCAAGCGGCGGATATACGGTAAATTCGGCATCGTCAAGAGTAAAAGTCATATTTTCCGTAAGCTTTAGCGGAGAAATGTTCTTTTGGGTTATTTTGTTTTGATAACTTGCATATTCATCGCAAGTTCCCTCATAATCGGGAGTTATAATCTGCCCGATTTCTATATCTTCGATTATTTGGGACGCGCCGCCGACATGGTCTTTATCAAAATGAGAAATTAAAAGATAATCTATGCTTTTAATTCCGTTATCTGATAAGTAATTCAAAATTTCAGCGCTGTCCTCCTCCTCGCCGCAGTCTATTATTACGCTGTGATTTTCGGTTTTCATAATAATAGTGTCAGCCTTGCCGATTTTCAGGACGGAAAATTCAAAATCGGCATCAGTAATCGGCGTTTTCTGCTTTTTTGCGGTATCCGTATTGCTGCATCCGCATAATGCAATAAGAGCTAAGATAACGGCAATACTTTTTTTTGACTGCATACTACATATCAACTCCTTTACTCTTTGATGTCATGAATTATATCATCCCAAAATTAGAATAAAATTAGAAAATAAAAATCTTACCAATCAATAATTCAAGGTAAGATTTTTTTTGTTATACATCATAATGATATGACCCGAGAAATTTATAAAATTTTGTATGCTGTTTTAATCTGTCGAGCGCAAAATAAATTGTCGCGTTATCAATATTACCGTCAATGTCAATAAAAAAGATGTATGTTCCCAGATTTGTTTTAACGGGACGCGATTCGATTTTCGTCATATTCACATTAGACGATGCAAGAAGCTCCAAAGCGCTGTAAAGGCTTCCGGGCTCGTTTTCAAGAGTAAACGCAACTGAGGTCTTATCGTGTTTTGTCACCGTAAGACACGGATTTTTTTCAATTATTACAAATCGGGTAGAATTACTGTCGTCATCTCCGCAGTTAGGCACCGCAATTTTTAAGTTGTAAAGCTGCGCCAGGCTTGGAGAGCCTATACAAGCAATTGTACCGTCGCTTGCTTCAACAATCTTTGCCGCTGCCGCTGTGGAGTCGGCAAATTCGACCTTGAGACGGCTGAGTTCATTCGACAGCAGCACGGACGACTGCCCGATAGGCTGGGGGTGAGAAGTAACAACCTTAATATCCTTAAGCTCAGCATCTTTTTTTATCATCAGATTTTGGCTGATTTTTAAAACATATTCGCCGGTTATATATAAATCCACATCAAAAGCGAGCATATCAAGCGTGGTATTTATACTGCCCTCAATTGAATTTTCAATAGGCACGATTGCTTTGTCAATTTTCCCCTCATCCACCGCGCGTATTGCGGCATGGATTGTCGGGAACTCGCAAAGCTCCTCATTTCCGCGCGACCATTCAATCGCCGCCTGATGTGAAAAAGTCCCCTTCGGTCCCAAATAACCTAACATAGCGTAATCCTTTCCGTGCGGTAATATTACGGCGCGATAATATCTGCTTAATACAGCGGATGCTTATCGCAAAGCGCCTGTACGCGTTTTCTGATCTCGTCCTGCGAATTATCAAAGTCCTTAATGGTAAGAGCAATAAGCTTTCCTACCTCAACCATATCATCTTCTTTAAAACCGCGTGAGGTTGATGCGGGAGTTCCTATTCTTATACCGCTGGTGATAAACGGACTTTTTGTATCAAACGGAATTGCGTTCTTGTTTACCGTAATGCCTACATCGTCAAGCATTTTTTCCGCTTCCTTGCCTGTTACGCCTGTGTCTGTTAAATCAACAAGCATAAGATGGTTGTCCGTGCCGCCCGATACAAGTTTAAAGCCCTCTGACATAAGAGTTTCGGCAAGCTTTTTAGCGTTCTTTACAACCTGCTGCTGATATGTCTTAAATTCATCGGTAAGAGCTTCTTTAAAACAAACTGCCTTTGCCGCTATTGTATGCATTAAAGGGCCGCCCTGAATACCGGGGAAAATAGCCTTGTTAATTTTCTTTGCAAGCTCCTCGTCATTTGTGAGGATAAGTCCGCCTCTGGGGCCTCTCAGCGTTTTATGCGTAGTTGTCGTAACAACATCGGCATGCGGCATCGGTGACGGATGGCAGCCTGCGGCAATAAGTCCTGCTATATGCGCCATGTCTACCATGAAATACGCGCCTACTTCTTTTGCTATTTGGGCAAATCTCTCAAAATCTATAGTTCTGGGATAAGCCGACGCGCCGGCCAGAATAAGTTTCGGCTTGCATTCAAGGGCAATACGTCTTACCTCATCATAATCAATTGTATTTGTGTCTTCGGTTACGCCGTAGGGAACAATATTAAAATATTTTCCCGACATATTAACGGGTGAGCCATGGCTCAAATGACCGCCGTGCGCAAGGCTCATTGAAAGCACCGTGTCACCGGGTGTTAAAAGAGCAAAAAATACCGCCATGTTTGCCTGAGCGCCCGAATGCGCCTGAACATTTGCATATTCCGCACCGAAAATCTTCTTTGCGCGCTCAATCGCAAGATTTTCAACAACGTCTACAAATTCACAGCCGCCGTAATAACGCTTTCCGGGATAGCCCTCGGCATATTTGTTTGTAAGCGGAGAGCCGTTTGCCTCCATAACAGTTTCCGAAACAAAATTTTCCGACGCGATAAGCTCAATTTTGTTTTTCTGACGGTTTGTTTCCTTTTGAATTGCGTCATAAACCTCAGGGTCAAACGCTTTCATTCTCTCATATTTTTCCATGGTGAATTTCCTTTCTAAAGTTATTTGATAATTTCTACAATCTTAAATTTTATTTCTCCGCCTGGAGTTTGAGCCTTAACGGTGTCGCCTGCAGAATGGTTTATGCATGCCGCGCCTATGGGCGATTCATAAGAAATTCTGTTTTTATACGGATCTGCTTCTGTTGTTCCTACAATTGTATAAATATCCTCGCCGCCGAAAATATCAAGCTTTACTTTTTTGCCGACAGTTACTATATCTGAACTTTCGTCGTCAATTACCTTGGCGTATTTGAGCATATATTCGATTTGGCTGATTCGCGCTTCAACCTCTGCCTGCTCGTCCTTAGCCGCATCATACTCGGCGTTTTCTGAAAGGTCACCGAACGAGCGAGCCTCTTTGATTTTTTCGCTTACCGCTTTTCTTGTCACATTTTTTAATGTGTCAA
>CAYUSE010000046.1:0-9622 GCA_964447095.1 uncultured Lachnospiraceae bacterium
GTTCAGAAAATCCAGGGTGAAAACTGGTTCGACTTCGACGTTGTTGTTGCAACTCCCGATATGATGGGCGTTGTAGGACGTCTCGGTAAGGTCCTCGGTCCTAAGGGCTTGATGCCGTCACCGAAGGCGGGCACGGTAACAATGGACGTTACAAAGGCTGTAAACGAGATTAAGGCAGGTAAGATTGAATACCGTCTTGATAAGACAAACATCATTCACTGCCCGATTGGAAAGGCTTCATTCGGCGCGCAGAAGCTTCAGGATAACTTCAACGCGCTTATGGACGCTATCGTTAAGGCTAAGCCGTCGGCGGCTAAGGGTCAGTACCTGAAGAGCGTTGTTGTAGCGTCAACAATGGGCCCCGGTATCAAAGTAAATACCGCGAGATTCTAATAAAAGAATTTGTAAATTAAAAAGCTGTCCGTATAGGACAGCTTTTTTGTTAATAATAAAATTCGGTTGTTCCGTTACACCGCTTTTAAAAATTCACGCGCGGCGGCGATTGCTTTTTCGACTGTTTCCTTTGCGGGTCCGCCGATTACGTTTCGGTCGTTTACGCAGGTTTCCATGCTTATCGCCTCGTAAATGTCCTCGTCTATTATATCCGAAAATTCTTTAAATTCAGCCATTGTCAAATCGTCAAGCGCTTTGTTGTGCTCAATCGAATAGAATACCATTCTTCCGATAACGGCGTGCGCCTCCCTGAACGGCAGTCCTTTTTTTACGAGATAGTCCGCCGCGTCCGTGGCGTTTGTAAATCCGCCCTTTGAGCCTTTTAGCATATTGTCTTTTTTGACCGTCATAGTCGCTATCATATCACAGAACACGGGCAGGCAAAGCTTTACCGTGTCAATCGCGTCAAAAATCGGTTCTTTATCCTCCTGCATATCCTTGTTGTATGCGAGCGGAATACCCTTCATGGTTGTCAAAAGTCCCATTAAATGACCGTAAACGCGTCCCGTTTTTCCGCGTATCAGTTCCGCCACGTCGGGGTTTTTCTTCTGCGGCATGATTGACGAGCCCGTTGAATACGCGTCGTCCATTTCCACAAACGAAAACTCATGGCTTGACCACAATATAAGCTCCTCGCAGAAACGGCTCAAGTGCATCATAATAATTGAAAGGCATGACGCGAGCTCAATTACAAAGTCCCTGTCCGATACGCCGTCAAGAGAATTTCTCGTAACTGCGTCAAAGCCAAGCTTATCCGCGACAAATTCGCGGTCAAGCGGATATGTTGTGCCCGCAAGCGCGCCTGAGCCCAGAGGCATTACGTTCATACGGTTTTGGCAGTCGTCCAGACGCGACAAGTCGCGCTTAAACATTTCAAAATACGCCATTACATGGTGCGCAAACGTAACGGGCTGCGCCTTTTGCAGATGCGTATACCCGGGCATAATCGTTTCCGTATGCTCCGCCGCCAAATCAACAAAGGTATTGAGCGCGTGGATTATCATTTCGCGTATTTGGGTTATCTCGTCCATAAGATACATACGAATGTCAAGCGCGACCTGATCGTTTCTGCTCCTGCCCGTATGCAGACGCTTGCCCGCATCGCCGATACGCTCCGTGAGGATTTTCTCAATATTCATGTGAATATCCTCGGCGTCAATCTCAAATTCGATTTTGCCGTCCTCAATATCCTTTAGAATATTCCCAAGTCCGTCAATAATTTTTTTGCTGTCCTCGGGAGAAATAATACCCTGTCTGCCGAGCATTTCAGCGTGAGCCATGCTGCCCTTTATATCCTGCTTGTACATACGCTTGTCAAAACGTATGGACGATTGAAAATCGTTAACCTTTTCATCGGTGCTTTTCTGAAAGCGTCCGCCCCACAATTTTGCCATAAATTTTTCTCCTTTTTTATTTATGGATTTATTATACAATATTTTTTACTGAAATTCAAGTGTCAAAAAAAGCAGAAATTCATAAAAATGAATTTCTGCTTTTTGATTAGAATTTACTGCGTTCCACGTAATTGGTATGCAACAGTCTGTGTGCTCTGTGCTTACCCGGAGCGTCAAAATACTCATCATAAAGCATCTTGATAACAGGACTTTCATGCGACTTTCTGATTGACGCTTTCTTATCCGCATCATAGAGTGCTTTTGCTCTAATCTTCTTTAAATCCACGTAATTTCTCACACTGTCGCCCTGAACAGGCTGACCGCCGCCGTTAATACATCCTCCCGGACACGCCATAATTTCAACGAAATCATAATGTCTTTCGCCCGACTTGATACCCTCGAGGATTGTTCTTGCGTTCGCAAGTCCCGAAGCTACCGCCACGCGTACTGTCTTGCCTCCCAAGGTATATGTCGCCTCTTTTATACCCTCTGTTCCGCGAACCTCCTTAAACTCCAGCTTCGCGTTCTTGTCGTCAAGAATATCTGCGGCAGTTCTCAAAGCCGCCTCCATTACGCCGCCTGTCGCGCCGAAAATTGAGCCTGCCGTTGACGCAACCTCAAACGGGTCATCGAATTTTTCCTTGTCAAGCTCCGTAAACTTCAAGCCCGCACCCTTAATCATCTTCGCAAGCTCGCGCGTTGTGAGAGAAACATCAACATCTCTGAACTCAAATGTGTTTTCCTCGTCACGCGTACACTCGAATTTCTTCGCCGTACACGGAATAACGCTTACTACAAACAAATCCTCAGGAGCAACGCCGATTTTCTGCGCATAATATGATTTTAATACTGCGCCGAACATCTGCTGCGGCGATTTACACGTTGACAAATTCGGAATAAATTCGGGATAGTAATGCTCTACAAACTTAACCCAGCCCGGACAGCAGCTTGTGAACATCGGCATTGTGCCGACATTCTTAATTCTTTCGAGAAGCTCCGTAGCCTCCTCCATAATCGTGAGGTCGGCGGTTACGTCCATATTGAACACACCGTCAAAGCCAAGACGCTTTATCGCGGCTACCATTTGTCCCTCAACATTTGTGCCGACAGGCATATCAAAGCACTCGCCGAGCGTCGCCCTGATTGACGGAGCGGTGAATACAACGACCTTCTTATTCGGGTCTGCGATTGCGTCCCATACCTCGTCAATGTTGCTCTTTTCATTGAGCGCGCCGACAGGACATGCTACAATACACTGTCCGCAGCCCACGCACGGCGTGTCGTCAAGCGCTCTCTCGAATGCGGTGTCTATATGCACCTTATAGCCTCTGTCAATTTCGCCTATCGCGCCGATACCCTGCATCTTCTGGCACGCAGCAGTACAGCGGCGGCAAAGAATACATTTGTTGTTATCTCTTATAAGATACGGCGAGCTGTCGTCAATATCGTATTTGATTTCCTCCTGAGCAAATCTGTCCTCGTCAACGCCGTAGTCAAACGCGATTTTCTGCAATTCGCAGTTGTTTCCTCTCACGCATGACAGACACTTTTTATGGTGAGTTGATAAAATCAGCTCAATCGTTGTTTTTCTCGATTCTCTTACCGCGGCGGTATTTGTGAATACCTCCATGCCCTCCTCAACGGGATAAACGCATGACGCGATAAGTCCTTTCCTGCCCTTAACCTCGACCACGCACACGCGGCACGAGCCGATACAGTTTACATCTTTTAAATAGCACAGCGAAGGGATTTCGATGTTTACCTGCTTTGCAGCCTGCAATATGGTATATCCCTCAGGCACGCTGACGCTGATGCCGTTGATTTTCAAATTAACCATTTTAGTCCCTCCTAAATTACTTCTTGATTATAGCGTCAAACTTACAATTTCTCATACACAGTCCGCACTTGATACATTTTTCAGTATCGATTACGTGCGGCTGCTTAACCGTTCCCGAGATTGCGTCTGCAGGACAGTTCTTCGCGCAAAGCGTACAGCCCTTGCACTTGTCGGGAAGGATATGATATTTCAATAAGTCTTTACATACGCCCGCAGGACAGCTCTTGTCCTTGACGTGCGCGATATATTCGTCCTCAAAATAGTGCATTGTTGAAATTACGGGGTTTGAAGCCGTCTGACCCAACGCACAGAGCGAGGTTGATTTCATGTGCGAGCACAATTCCTTGATTTTATCGAGGTCTTCCATTGTCGCCTTACCCTTTGTGATAAGGTCGATAATCTGATAAAGACGTCTTGTACCGATACGGCACGGCGTACATTTTCCGCACGACTCGTCAACCGTAAATTCAAGGAAGAACTTCGCAATGTCCACCATACAGGTATCTTCGTCCATTACGATAAGTCCGCCCGAACCCATCATTGCGCCGAGTGCCTGCAAATGCTCGTAGTCAATCGGAACATCGATATGACACGCCGGAATACAGCCGCCCGACGGGCCGCCCGTCTGAGCCGCTTTGAATTTCTTGCCGTTCGGCACTCCGCCGCCGATTTCTTCAACAATTTCACGAAGTGTTGTACCCATGGGAACTTCAACAAGTCCGACGTTCGTAATCTTTCCGCCGAGCGCAAATACCTTCGTTCCCTTTGAGGTTTCCGTACCCATTGACGCAAACCATTCGGGGCCGTTCATAATAATCTGGCTGATATTCGCGTAGGTTTCAACGTTGTTAAGAATTGTCGGCTTGCCGAACAGACCCTTAACCGCAGGGAACGGCGGACGCGGACGCGGCTCGCCTCTGTGTCCCTCGATTGACGTCATAAGCGCCGTTTCCTCGCCGCAGACAAATGCGCCCGCGCCGAGACGAAGCTCAATGTCAAACGAAAAGTCCGTTCCGAATATGCCTTTGCCGAGAAGTCCGTATTCATTCGCCTGTTTAATTGCGATTTTCAGTCTGTCAACCGCAACGGGATATTCTGCTCTTACATATATATAGCCCTTATCCGCGCCTATCGTATAGCCCGCGATTGCCATTGCCTCAAGCACCGCGTGAGGGTCGCCCTCGAGAATTGACCTGTCCATGAACGCGCCGGGGTCGCCCTCATCGGCGTTACAGCAGACATATTTCTGCGTATCCTTTGAAGCCTTTGCAAAAGACCATTTCTTTCCTGTCGGGAAGCCTGCGCCGCCTCTGCCGCGAAGACCCGATTTTAAAAGCACATCTATTACGTCATCGGGCGTCATTGTGGTAAGCACCTTTGCAAGCGCCTGATAACCGCCCGTGCCGATATATTCCTCGATATTTTCAGGGTCTATAACGCCGCAGTTTCTCAGCGCCACTCTCAATTGCTTCTTATAGAAATCCGTGTCATAAAGCGAAATAACAGTTCCGTCTTCTTTTACAGTCTGCTCGTAAAGCATTTCCTTTACGACCTTGCCGTTTTTGAGGTGCTGCTCAACGATTTTCGGTATCTCGTCAACCGTTACGCGCGCGTAGAATGAACCCTCGGGATATACAATCATGATAGGTCCTAACGAGCATAGTCCGAAACAGCCCGTGCGCACGATTTTAACGTCTTTTTCAATACCTTGCTTTTTTATCTCGCCTTCAAGAGTTTCAAGGATTTTCTTGCTTCCCGACGAGGTACAGCCCGTACCGCCGCAGACAAGCACCTGATATTTATATCCGCCGCAATTCTTTGCTTTTTCGCCGCTGTGATTACGCGCCGCTACAACCTTTTGGGTTTTTGCGCGGATTTTATTAAGTTCTTCTATTGTTAGCATTCCCATACCTCCTTACCTACCCTTTTTCTCTATATACTTATTTAATATTCCGTCAAGCTGGTCAACCGTCATTCTGCCGTAGACATCGTCGTCAACCATCATTACAGGCGCGAGTCCGCATGCTCCGACGCAGCGGCAGGAATCAAGCGAAAACACACCGTCAGGCGTACACTCTCCGACTTTAATACCAAGCTTTTCTTCAAGAGCCTCTAAAATTTTATCAGCGCCCTTTACGTAACACGCTGTACCAAGACATATACTTATCCTATGTTCCCCCTTAGGATTTAAGGAAAACTGCGAATAAAAGGTCACAACACCATATACCTCGCTCAATGATATATCCAAAGCGTCGGCAACAATTGTCTGAACCTCTATCGGCAAATATCCGTAAATCTCCTGAGCCTTCTGTAAAACGGGCATAAGCGCGCCCGGCTCACCCTTTTCGGTCAGGATAAATTCACGAAGCTCATTCTCCTGTTTCTTTGTTCCCTTAAAGGGAACGGCAGGTTTTTTATTCATTTTCACTCCTCCTAAATTTTTATCACATATATCATAACACATTTCGACGACATTTGATATTCAACATATCTCATAAAATTTATTTAATTCATTTGTGAATATTGCACAATGCGAGGTAAATAAATATTGTTATTTTTGTATATTGTACCAATAAAGTATAGTTTTATCACGTTTTTTTCTAATTTTTGCCAATAAAAAAAAGTCAATATATCTGTTATTTATCGCCTTAAAAAATGTTGACATTATTTTTAAGAAATGTTATTATTAAATAAGTAAAATAACGCGATGCGCGGAAAGGTATGATGAAATTATGCAAAACATTCCAAAAGTAAAATTAGGTATAGTCGCGGTAAGCCGTGACTGCTTTCCCGAAAGTCTTTCGGTAAACAGAAGAAAAGCCCTTGTTGAGGCTTATACAAAAAAATACAATGCGGAGGATATTTACGAATGTCCCGTATGTATTGTTGAGAGCGAAATCCACATGAAGCAAGCTCTTGAGGACATCAAAAAGGCAGGCTGCAACGCGCTTTGCGTGTACTTGGGCAATTTTGGTCCCGAAATCAGCGAAACAATGCTCGCCCAGCAGTTTGACGGTCCTAAGATGTTTGTTGCAGCTGCCGAAGAAAATATCGGCACGCTGTCTGATGACCGCGGCGACGCATACTGCGGTATGCTCAACGCAAGCTATAACTTAAAGCTTCGCGGAGTAAATGCGTATATCCCCGAATATCCTGTCGGCGACCCTGAGGAATGCGCCGATATGATTAACGAATTCCTTCCTATTGCAAGAGCGGTTATCGGTCTTTCGGATTTGAAGATTATTTCATTTGGTCCCCGTCCGCTTAACTTCCTTGCATGTAACGCGCCTATTTATCAGTTGTATCAATTGGGCGTTGAAATTGAGGAAAATTCGGAGCTTGATTTATTTGAAAGCTTTAACGCGCATGAAGGCGACAAGAGAATACCTGAGGTTGTAGCCAATATGGAAAAGGAATTAGGCGCTGGAAATAAAAAGCCTGAAATTTTAGCAAAGCTTGCCCAGTATGAACTGACGCTCCTTGATTGGATTGAGGCTCATAAGGGCTCAAAGAAGTATGTAGCAATTGCAGGCAAGTGCTGGCCGGCATTCCAGACGCAGTTTGGATTTGTTCCCTGCTATGTAAACAGCCGTCTTACAGGACGCGGTATCCCCGTATCCTGCGAGGTTGATATTTACGGCGCATTATCAGAGTACATAGGCACATGCGTATCCGAGGACGCTGTTACGCTGCTCGACATCAACAATTCCGTTCCTGCCGATATGTTTGACGCGGACATCAAGGGTAAGTTTAACTACACGCACAAGGACACTTTCATGGGCTTCCATTGCGGAAACACCTGCTCGACAAAGCTTGCGGCTTGTTCAATGAAGTATCAGAAGATTATGGCGCGTTCATTGCCCGTTGAGGTAACAAACGGTACACTTGAGGGCGACATTGCTCCGGGCGACATCACGTTCTTCCGTTTGCAGTCAACGGCTGACGCGAAGCTTCGCGGCTATATCGCAAACGGCGAGATTCTTCCCGTTGCGACACGTTCGTTCGGTTCAATCGGCGTGTTTGCAATTCCCGAAATGGGACGTTTCTACCGCCATGTATTGATTGAGAAGAACTTCCCGCACCATGGCGCGGTTGCGTTCGGTCATCATGCAAAGGCATTGTATGAGGTATTTAAGTATGTCGGCGTGCCTGTTGACGAAATCGGCTATAATCAGCCGAAAGAAGCAAGATATCCGACAGAAAACCCGTGGGGCTGATAAAACTAAATTAAAACAAAAAAATAGCGGCGCCAGCCGCTATTTTTGTTTTCACCCATTCATTCCTCTCGGTGATTTGCCGGTCTGCTTAACATACGCCTTATAAAAATTCGCGTAACTGTTAAAACCTGCGTTAAGGCTCGCCTGCATCAGATTTTGTCCGTTTCTGTGCAGCTCCTGCGCGAGCATAATGCGCTTATTGCTTATATACCGATTTATTGTGTAGCCCGTATGTTTCTTAAATATCCTGCACATATAATTCTTTGCGACAAAAAATTCTTTTGAAAGCATATCAAGGCTCAGATTTTCCGCAAGATTTCCGTTTATGTACATAATCATTTTACGCACGCGCTCGTCCTTTACATAGAAAGTATCCGCCATTTCCCTGCTGTCATTTATAAGATACAAAAATTCAAAAATCACTTTTTCCAAAACATCGTACGCCTTTTCCTCCGCGTACAAATACATTCTGTTCATGCAGTCCCGAAGCGCGCGGTTTGCAATATCACGTGATATGCGGTTTCCCGTTCCCAGCGGACGATTTTCAAATATATCAAGAAACTCTCCGCAATTATTATTTTTAAAATAATCCGACTTAATATATAAAATAATTCTGTCATAAGTTTTTTCGGACAGGCAAGCCATTTTGTGAAGCTCAAAAGGACGCGTAAAAATAATATCATGCGCTTCAAGCCGATACGTATTTCCCTCAACGCAAAACTCACAGTCGCCCCCGAGAAGCAGCAGCACCTCATATAAATCATCATGATTATGAAGCTCGAAATCGATTATATTTGGCTTACTGTCAATTTTGCGCTCTATCCCGAAGTCTCTGCCCTCAAATATTTTCACCGTTTTTTCCGCCATAATACGCCCTCCTTTTCTTTTATCATATCATAAACAGTTAATATTTGCAATGTATTTTGTAATAATCGAAAAGAATATTTACTATTTGTGTGCTATGATTAAAATATCTTATAATTGGAGGAACCTGCTTATGAGCTTTGACTTAAATTCAAACACCGGTATATTTTATGACGGCAATTCAGCTGCCGTAAAAAACGCTGTCGGTATATTAAAAAGAGATATAGGCAAAAAATTTAATGCTTCTGAGAATAAAGGCGGCGCTGTTTATTTAAGCCGTGACACAGATTTAAACGCCGAAGAATTTTACATAGCCGTGACCGGCACCATGACCATTCATGCAAATGATGAGCTTGGTTTTATCTATGGTCTTTTATACATAAGCGAACGCTTTTTGGGAATAGAGCCGTTCTGGTTCTGGATGGATCAGAAAATCAAAAAAACAGATAAAATCACAGTATCGGACGGCGAATACAGAGCGAAAAAGCCGATAATAAAATACCGCGGCTGGTTCATAAACGATGAAGTTCTGATAAACAAATGGAATATAAACGGCGACAGCGACGAGCCTTGGAGAATGATGTTCGAGGCGCTTCTGCGCTGCGGCGGCAACGCCGTTATCCCCGGGACGGATAAAAATTCAAGAAAATACCGCCGCCTTGCGTCCGATATGGGCTTATGGATAACGCATCATCATGCCGAGCCCTTGGGCGCGGAGATGTTTGCGCGCGTATATCCCGATATTGAGCCAAATTATGCCGAAAATCCGAAGCTGTTCCATAAAATCTGGGAGGACGGCGTTAAAGCGCAAAAGGATTTAAAGGTTATATGGTGTCTTGGCTTCCGCGGTCAGGGCG
>CAYUSE010000047.1:0-9566 GCA_964447095.1 uncultured Lachnospiraceae bacterium
CGTAATCGCCGCTGTGATATTTTAAAATATCCTCGAACGCAAAATCGGGCTTTGGAGTTGCGGTAGGACTTGCTGTAGGAGCTGCGGTTGGCGCAAGCGTGGGTGTTGCGGTAGGACTTGCGGTAGGAGTTGCTGTTGGTGTTGTCGTGGGTGTCGCTGTTGGACTTGCCGTCGGCGTAACAGGTATCTGTTCGCGGTTGGAACGCTTCAAGTTCTGCAAGCGTGGATATTTACGTAATATCCGTATCGTCGGAAAATACCGTGAAAGTACCAATCATTGCGAATACAATACAAAGAGTTGTGAATAATGAAATAAATTTTTTCATGGGTTTTTGACCTTCCTTTCTTTTTCATGCGTATAAAAAAGTACGCAAGCATTAGTCCTGCTTACGCACTTAAAAAACATAGGCAAGACTGTTTTGCTGCGACACAATACATCTATAAAAATACTCAAACAAGCATTATCAATTAAACCTATGTTTTTATCTAACATAAGCCTGTTTAAATATTTTTATTCGTTTGTATTATGTCGCAACGGATAGAAATTCTATCCATTTTCATTATACAATAAGCGACAGAAAATTGCAAGCAAAAGAGAAAAAATAAGAGTAAATAAAAAAACTTCCGATACATGGAAGTTTTTTCGCTTATTCCTTTTTATGCTTGTTCCTTAGCTAGTTCGAGCGCTCGTGCAAGCTGGTCGGGACAAGATGTTCCGCGTCCGCTGCAGTCGGTGCCTTTAAGACGGCTTATTACGTCATCAACATTCATACCCTCTACAAGCGCGCTTATCCCCTGCGTGTTGCCGTTGCAGCCGCGCGTAAATCGGACATTCTTTACAATTCCGTTTTCAATCTCAAAATCAATCTGCGCCGAGCATACGCCTTGAGGCGTAAAACTAAATTTTGCCATAATATTTTCCTCCGTAATCATCTTTTATTGCTATTATACATTAAATATTTGTAAAAATCAAGCATATCACTTGACTAAATTGCGGAAAATGTATATAATGTAAATATATTTTATTATAGGAGGAATTTACCATGAAACTATTCGTAGATACAGCCAATGTCAATGAAATCAGAAAAGCTAATGACATGGGCGTAATTTGCGGTGTAACGACCAATCCGTCGCTTATCGCAAAGGAAGGCAGAGATTTTGTAGAGGTTGTAAAGGAAATCACAACTATTGTTGACGGACCTATCAGCGCGGAGGTTATTTCGCTTGAGGCTGACAAAATGGTTGAGGAAGCAAAACCGCTTGCGGCTCTCAATAAGAACATCGTAATCAAAATCCCGATGTGCGAAGAGGGCTTAAAGGCTGTTAAGCAGCTTACAAAGCTCGGGATTAAGACAAACGTAACTCTTATTTTCTCAGCTGCACAGGCTCTTTTGGCGGCTCGCGCAGGCGCGTCATTCGTAAGCCCGTTCCTTGGCAGACTTGACGATATAGGAACAAATGGTATGATTTTAATTGAGGAAATCGCTGATATTTTTGAAATTCATGATATTCAGACAGAAATTATCGCGGCGTCAATCAGAAACCCCATTCACGTTATTGACGCGGCTCGTGCAGGCTGTGATATTGCAACTGTTCCTTATAAAGTAATCGAGCAGATGCTTCATCATCCGCTTACAGATAACGGTATCGAAAGATTTTTAAAGGACTGGGAAACTGTTCCGAAGAACTAATTGAAAATCGGGCGTTTCGCCCGATTTTTTTATACAAATTTTTCTCAAAAACCCTTTGCAAATACAGGAAAATATGGTAAAATAAACGCAAGAAAAAGTTTAAAGGAGAATACGCATGAACAATAAAATACCGCCTGCGCCGTTATTCCGTGACCCGATTTATGACGGGGCGGCTGACCCGACGCTGATATACAATGAAAAGGAACAGCTATGGTTTATGTTCTACACGAACCGCCGCGCGAGCGTGCCGAGCGTAAAATACGGCTATGTTCACGGTACGGACATAGGTATTGCAACGTCGGAGGATGGCGTACATTGGCTTTATCGCGGCATTGCCGAGGGACTGGAGTTTGAGAGCGGCAGAAACACCTTTTGGGCGCCCGAGGTGATATTTGCTGAGGGTAAATATCATATATATTGCACATATCTGCGCGGTATTCCGACCGATTGGGGCGTGAAAAAGTGGATTGTGCATTATACGAGCGAGAATTTGTGGCAATGGGAATTCCAAAGCGTTCTCAATTTGCCGTACGAGCAGGTTATTGACGCGTGCGTAAAGGAAATCGCGCCGAAGCAGTGGAAAATGTGGTACAAGGTTGACGATACGGCGCATACGCATATTGCGCTGAGCGACGATTTGTATAACTGGCGCGATGGCGGCTGCGAGGTCGATGACGTGGGGCATGAAGGCGCTTATGTATTTACATACAAGGGCTATAATTGGCTGATAACCGACTGCTGGAACGGCATAAGAGTGTACAGAAGCGGCGATTTTTCGCGTTGGGAGTATAAAAACACAATATTGCGCGAGGGCGGAAAAAGACCCGACGACGGCTTTATCGGCGGTCATGCGAGCGTTGTGGTAAGCGGAGATAACGCGTACATATTCTACTTTGTTCACCCCGAGCGAACGCCCGAAAATTGCCGCGACGAGGCAATCCATAATGAATACCGCTTCCGCCGCTCGTCAATTCAGGCAGCAAAGCTTGAATTTGACGGCGAAACATTGCAATGCGACAGAGATAAGGAATTTGAATTGATTTTATAGGAGGACGGCAAATGAGTATAAAATTACATTGGCTTGACGGACGCAAAAAGGGCGGATATGTTACTTTCGGTGTGCCGTGGAAGCAGGGCGAGAAATCAGAGGGCAAGCTTTACGGACTATATGACGCTAAGGGACAAATACAGTTTGACGAAAGACCTATCGCGTATTATCCCGACGGCAGCGAAAAATGGACGTCATACACGGCAAAAATCAACTCCGATACAGTCGAAGTGCGAAAGCTTGACGGCGTTATCGGCGGAAAATCGGGCATTATCGTCGGCGGTAACAAAGTTACCGAAACAGATGACAGCATAACGGTTGATAACGGCGAATTTACGGCGGTGTTCCCGAAAAGAGGACAGGTAATCATGGAAACGCCATACGCGAGCGCGTCACTGAAAGTGATAAAAGAGGAGCGTTCAACCGAAAACGGCGTTGAAATTACAAAATCAGTTCCGTATATTGGCGAACTCGATACGGTTGAGGTTGAGGACAGCGGCGAACTGAAAACCGTAATTAAGGTCACGGGAACGCATAAGGGGACATTAAACGGATTTTTACGGTTTGCGGTAAGATTTACGCTGTATTACGGTGAAAAATACGTAAAAATCATGCACACGTTTTTATATGACGGCGATGCGAAAAACGATTTTATAAAGGGCGTGGGCATTGAATTTAAGCGGAAAATGACGGGCAAATGCTATAACAGACGCGTAAAAATTGCCGGCGACTGCGGAATAATGCACGAGGCAATGCAAATTTTGAACTTGTGGCGTCCAAGGCTTGGACCGTCAATAGGAATACAGCCGGTTCACTCCAGACAGCTTGCAGGAGAAATAATAACTCTTGACGGACTTACCGATTTGCGCAACGGCAATCCTGTAATTGAGGAGCAAATCGACAACGTGACAAAATGGGACTGCTACCGTTTACAGCAGACAAGCCCCGACAGCTTTGAAGTTAGAAAACGCACAGCGAGCGAGGAATGTACATTTATTAAATCGAATTGGGGCAAACGCTCCAAGGGACTTATGTATATAGCCGACGAAAAGAGCGGTATTGCGGTTTGCATACGCGATTTCTGGCAGAAATACCCGACCTCGATTTATGCCGAGGGGCTTAGCGGCGACACGGCAAAGCTTACGGCCTGGATTGTTCCTCCTGACGCGCCCGCGCAGGATATGCGCCATTACGATACAGTTGCGCACGATCAGACGTATTACGAGGGATTTCCCGAAATAGGCGCAACGCCTTACGGAATTGCAAACACCAATGAAATGACTTTGTTTATGTTTGATGAGGTGGCGGAAGACGCTGAACTTATGAGCTTAGCTGAAAAAACGCAGAAGCCGCCTGTGCTTATTGCTGCTCCCGAATATTATCATGAGGTCAGTGCTTTAGGAAGCTGGAGCTTGCCGGATAAAAATACGCCGCTCAAAGCGTGGCTTGAAACGGAGCTTGACAAGGCGTTTGAATTTTACAGAGATGAAGTGGAACGCCGTCACTGGTACGGTTTGTGGGACTACGGCGACATAATGCACACGTATGACGCGCAGCGTCATTGCTGGAAATACGATTTGGGCGGTTATGCATGGCAGAATACCGAGCTTGTCCCGACCTTGTGGCTGTGGTACGCATTTCTGCGGTCGGGCAGGGAGGACGTTTTTACAATGGCTGAGGCAATGAGCCGCCACTCGTCCGAGGTGGATATTTACCACTTTGGAGACTTAAAGGGACTTGGCAGCCGTCACAACGTCGTGCATTGGGGCGACTCCTGCAAGGAGCCGCGCGTTGCAATGGCAGGACATCACAGGGCGCTGTATTTTCTGCTCGGCGGCGATTATCGGCTTCATGATGTGTTTGACGATGTTAAGGACGCGGATTTTGCAACATTAAAGATGGACCCGTTAAGATATTCATACAGGGACACTAAAAGTAAACTTCCGACACATGCGAGGAGCGGGCCTGATTGGTCAACCTACTGTTCAAACTGGTACACACAGTGGGAGATAAATGGGGACACTAAATATAGAGATAAAATACTTGTCGGTCTGAACGACCTTAAAAAAGCGCCGTTACGGCTGATATCGGGCACAAATTTTGAATATGATCCCGAAAGCGGACATCTTGGATATATAGGAGAGAATGCCGCAGGAGGCTCGCATCTCGCAATTTGTATGGGTGGTCCGCAAACGTGGTTTGAGCTTGAGGGATTGCTTGGTGATACGGATTTTAAAGATATGCTTGTTGATTATGGCAAATTTTATTTCTTGTCTCCTGAAGAGAAACGTGAAAAGACAAAAGGTTTAATAAGCGGCGAAGGATTTGAATATCCGTATATGGCATCGACAATGGCAGGCTATGCGGCACAAAAGACAAATGACAAAAACTTAGCGTATCAGGTATGGCAGGTACTTATTCATTCGCTTGCAGGGAAGGATAAAAAAGATAATTTCGATATAAATGTTGTCGATAATTACTTTAATACGGAGCATCTCGAAGAAATGTTCTGGATTTCCACTAACTTCACGGCTCAATGGTGCTTAAATACTATTTGCGCTCTGGAATTTACAAAAGATATGATGAAAGACAGCAAGGAAGATTATGAGTTTGAAGATTGGGTAAAATAAGTTTTAAATAGAAATATATAAATAAAAGCCCCCAAAATCCGTAATTTATTCGGATTTTGGAGGCTGATTTTATAGTAAATTATTTGAACGGCAGTTATTCAACTGTGCCTAAATCATTTTCGGGAGAATATCCGTCATCTCCGTTAGATACCGGCTCATCATTTGAAGGATTATCAATCTCAGGTTCATCATCACCGCCTCCTGATATTGTGCCTGACGAGCTGCCTCCGGAAGAAGCTCCTGATCCGGATGTTCCGCCTTGAATTGGAGAAGAATGACTGCCGGCTGCTGACGAACCGGTGCCCGGAACATTTGGATTGGCATTAGCAGGTTTTACGGTAGGCACTGTATTTTCGTTGGGCATAGAAGTAGCTGGCAGATTTGTAACGCTTGGTATTGGCGACGGGGATGTTTCCAAATCACCCGAAGCATGCGAGTAATTACATACCGATTTAGGCTGCGTACCTTCGACAAAATATGAGGTTGTAGAACTGCATGTCGAAGAAGCGAGCATGCCCGAATGTTCGCATACGGTAGCCTCAACAACATTTATCGGCTTGGTGAAATACTTGATGCTCAAATCCGAATGTATTTTATCCATGACCGCATTCCATAGATTTACGGAGCGGTTTCCTGTAATTCCGTATTTTGATAGGGAAGCTGGGGAGTCAAAGCCATACCATACTGCGCCGACGTAATACGGAGTAAATCCGACAAACCAACGGTCGAAGTCATCATCTGTTGTACCTGTTTTTCCATAGGTTGGCATACCGCTGTCAAGATATGCGCCGCGTCCTGTTCCGATGCTGCTGTTTACAACACTGTAAAGCAAATCAGACATTATGAACGCTGCCGCTGTGCTGATTGACTGAGTCGGGGCTTCATTATGCTGGAGAATAACCGCTCCCGTGGAGTCTACAACCTGAGTGTAGGTATGCGGAGGAATATACTGCCCCGCATTGGCAAAAATGGCATAAGCGCCTGCTATATCACGCACTGTAACACCTTTTGTAAGACCTCCCAATGCAAGTGAACTGTAGTTTTTGTCACCCTCTTCAAGAGTGGATATATGGAATTGATTTTGCAAATATCCATACGACTGCGACAAACCGAGGTCGTCGAGAATTTTTACAGCGGGAATATTTGAGGAACGGGTAATAGCCTCTTTAACCGACATATCACCATAAAAATCATTATATGAGTTTCTCGGTTTCCATTTGTCATTGCCGATTTCTATCTCTTCATCCTTATAAATACTGCTTTCCGTTATTTTACTCTTGTCAACAGCAGGACCGTAAACAGACAGCGGTTTAATAGCCGAACCGGGCTGACGAACCGACTGTGTTGCTCTGTTCCAGCCTCGAATGTCCGTTTTTTCGCCCAAGCCGCCGACAATCCCCTTGATTTCTCCGGTGTACGGGTCAAGTACAATCATAGCCGCTTGAGATTTGCCGTCCGCATAAATTGAATTTTCAAAGATATTTTCCATAGTGTCCTGAATATCTACATCAATAGTTGCGTAAATTTTCATTCCGCCGTTATAAACCTGCTGAGTGGCGAAATCTTCTGAATATCCCTTTTGTGTCTGTAAATCCGAAATAACATCGTTTACGACTTGGTCGGCAAAATATGATGTAATACCCGACTGACGTGCTCTGTAGCCTGTGTCAAGCCCCAAATCGCTTGCTGAAGCCGTTTGATAATCGCTTTCGCTGATTTTACCAAGCTCAAGCATTTTTTTAAGCACTCTGTTACGCTTTTCGATATTGTTATCAGGGTGATTTATGGGTTCATATTCTGACGGATACTGCGTAATTCCTGCGATTGATGCAGCCTCTGTAAGCGATAGATCAGAGGCATTTTTGTTGAAATATAAATTCGATGCCGCTTCAACGCCGTTGCAGTTGTTTCCGAAGAATACAATATTAAGATAAAGCGTCAGAATTTCATCCTTTGAAAGCTCCTTTTCAAGAGCGATTGCGCGCATGATTTCTTTAACCTTTCGTGCGGAGGTTTTTTCGCTTTCCTTTGTTATATTCTTTATAACCTGCTGAGAAATCGTACTTCCGCCGTAATCGGCACTGCCGATACCCATTTTTGCAAGGATATATTTTGCAGTTGCTCCAAAGGTACGCTTAATATCAACACCATGATGCTTATAAAATCTCTCGTCCTCAATAGAAACTATAGCGTCTTTCATATATTGCGAAATTTTGTCGGAGTCCACCCAAATCCGGCTTGATTCTGAAGCAATCTGTTCAAGCTCATACGACTGACCGAAGCTGTCGGTGTAATAAATGAACGAGGTGGAATTAAGCGCAAGATTTCTGATATTCATGTCCTTAATTTCCTGCTTTACAGCGGCATACATGCCAATGCTTATACCTGAAACTATAACGATGCATATAAACAAAGCCGCAAAAAGAGTAAGGCGCAAACGGCGTCTGAAACGAAGCTGTTTTTCAGTTAAGTGCTTCTTTGGCTTGCGTCTGCGCTGAGGTTTTTGCGGAGCGCGTCTTCTTGATGGTGTGCTTTGCTGAGAGTATGAGCCCTCGGCATGACCTGATGAATGAACCGGTTCATTATCAAGTATTCTTCTGCGGGATTCGGCAGAAGAGGAAGCGGTAGACGTAAGTCTGTCGTATTGCTCCCAGTCAAATTCGTCATTGCCTGAATATCCCAAATTGTTTCTGTTTCTTCTGTAATTATCTGCCAAAATCAACCCCTCCTTATATACAAAGAAGTTATAATTATTTTAATTATACCATATTTTATACAAATTTGCAATACTGTTTTTACAAAAAAATTGTAAAAACTGTTTTGAGGCATTTATATAAAATTCTGAATATAACGCTTTGTTAAGCCAAATATAAAAAGAAGGCTTCCGATTGACAGAAGCCTTCTTTAATTTAATTTACCGAATTAGTCCTCTTGAGCCATCTTAACAAGCTTTGCGTACTTTTCTTCCGCATTCTTGACAGCCTTAGCAAATAACTGCTTTGCTCTTTCAGGATTTGAACGGGCAAGCGAGTTATAACGAACTTCTCCCATGATGAAGTCCTCATAAGATGCCGACGGAGCCTTTGAGTCAAGCTGGAACGGATTCTTGCCTTCCATTGCTCGTCTGGGGTCGTATCTGAACAAGTGCCAGTAACCTGCCTCAACAGCCTTCTTTTCCTCTGTCTGAGCAATCTTCATACCGCCCTTGATACCGTGGTTGATACACGGAGCGTAAGCGATGATAAGTGAAGGACCGTTATAGCTTTCAGCCTCGATAAGAGCATTAAGCAGCTGCTGCTGGTCTGCACCCTGAGCAACCTGTGCAACGTAGATGTAGCCGTAGCTCATAGCGATTGCAGCTAAATCCTTTTTCTTAACTTCCTTACCTGCCGCAGCGAACTGAGCAATAGCGCCTGTCGGTGTAGCCTTTGATGACTGACCGCCTGTATTTGAGTAAACCTCTGTATCAAATACCATGATATTGATGTCGTTGCCTGATGCAAGTGCGTGGTCAACACCGCCGAAGCCTATATCATAAGCCCAGCCGTCGCCGCCGAAGATCCAGCATGACTTCTTAGCAAGATATTCCTTGTCAGCGATTACGTTCTTAGCGTCCTCTGAATTGATGTTTGCAATTGCTTTCAATAATTCATCTGTAGCAACTCTGTTAGCAACAGCTTCATTCTTTGTTTCGATGAACTTATCAACAGCAGGCTTAACTGACGCGTTTTCAGCAGCAATTCTTTCAAGTCTTTCAATATTTGTATTTCTCAAGGTATCCTGAGCTATAAACATACCAAGACCAAATTCTGCGTTATCCTCAAACAGTGAGTTAGCCCATGCAGGACCATTACCGTTCTTGTCTGTGCAGTAAGGCGTTGAAGGAGCGCTTCCGCCCCAGATTGACGAACAGCCTGTAGCGTTTGCAAGGAACATTCTGTCACCGAATAACTGAGTAATAAGCTTAGCGTAAGGTGTTTCACCACAGCCTGCGCAAGCGCCTGAGAACTCAAGATACGGCTTCTTGAACTGTGAACCCTTAACCTTTGTTGCAGGGAACTTATCAAGAACTGCCTGCTTTTCGCCCAAATCAGCGGCATAATCGTAATTTGCCTGCTCGTGAAGCTGACTGTCAAGCGGCTTCATTGTAAGAGCGGGGTCTTTCTTGCCTGCGTTATTAACAGGACATACGTTAGC
>CAYUSE010000048.1:0-9207 GCA_964447095.1 uncultured Lachnospiraceae bacterium
AAATGTCGATAAGAAAGATGAAAGCCGTTACAATTTCGGCGCAGATTGATGATTTCGATTATGTGGTTGAAAAGTATATTTACGGCAGAGAAATTCATCTTGAAAAGGCGATGTCGGTTCTTTCAAACAGAAAAAATCTGAAGACCTTTGAGGATTCCAACGAATACGATGCAATTGCAAAAAGCGCGCTTGCTGTTTTAAAGCTTGCAAACCAAAAAGCATCGAAGGCTGTTACTTCAAAAAATACTTTGCCGGAAAAAATGCGCGAATATCTTGATGAAGTCACAAGCTGTGTTGAAAATGAAAAAGAGCGGACAGAGGAACTGCAAAAGCGTATTGACGAAAACAAGCTTGCCGCTGAAAATCTTGATTTGATGATGAGCGCGGATGTTGATTTGTCAAGGCTTCTGAAATTTGAATTTATTAAGTTTCAGTTTGGGCATATCCCGAAAACGGGCTATAAAACGCTTGTGACGTATCTTGACAGCTTGGAAGCGATTTTTGTTAAGACAGCGGAGGATTTAACCGATGTATGGGGCTTTTATTTCACGCCGCTGTCAAAGCAGAAAAAGATTGAAGAGGTATTCGGTTCTCTGTATTTTGAGGCTGTTGATATTCCGAAAAATTATACCGGAACTCCGCAGGAGATACGGGCAAGGCTGATGGAAGAAAATGCGCGGTATGAGCAGGAAATCCGCGAGTTGACTGAAAAAACGTCAAAAATGCTTGCGAGCTCTGTTGATGAAATCAGCGGAATATATAATCTTGCGAAAAAACGGTGTCAATTTTCTGAGGTTAAGAAAAATGCTGTTCACAGCGATGTGTTTTTCTATGTTGTCGGCTGGATGGAGGAAAAAAATGCAGCCGCTCTTGAAAAAGAAATTGCAAAATCGGGCGACGTCGTAATGTTCTATTCGGGCGATCCGTCGGATATTAAGGATTTGGAGCCGCCGACAAAGCTGAAAAACAATCCTGTATTTAAGCCGTTTGAGATGTTTGTAAAAATGTACGGACTGCCCAGCTACGGCGAAATAGACCCGACGCCAATTTTGGCGATAACATATATACTGTTCTTCGGAATAATGTTCGGCGACGTCGGTCAGGCGGCGATACTTTCAATCGCGGGATTTTTGCTCTACAAATTCAAGAAAATGGATTTGGGAGGGATTGTCGGCTGGGTAGGACTTTCGGGAATTGTGTTCGGCGTGGTCTACGGAAGCTTTTTCGGAAACGAAGAAATAATTCCGAAGCTGCTGCACACAACGGCGCTACGTCCTATGGAACAGGCGATAACAATGCTTATTGCGACAATCGCAATAGGAGCGTTTATAATAGTGTTCGGAATGCTCTTGAATGTAATTAACGCGCTGAAACGGGGAAATATAGGCGAGATGATTTTCGGGCATAACGGAATAGCAGGAATTGTATTTTACGCGGGAGCGATTACGGCAGCGCTTAATGCGATACTGCACTTTGGAATACCGTCTAAGGTGTTTGCGGTAATTTTGCCGGTGTCGATAGTTCTGATGTATCTTAGCGAGCCGCTCTCAAAGCTTATTGCAGGCGACAGGGATTGGTTTCCGAAGCAGGGAATGTTCTATGTCGAGAGCTTATTTGAAATGATGGAGGTGCTTTTGAGCTTCTTTACAAACACTATTTCATTCCTCAGAATCGGCGCGTTTGCGATTGTCCATGTCGGAATGATGATGGTTGTAGCTGTTCTTGCAAAGGGCGGCGGAGTAAGCGGAGCAATCATAAGCGTAATAGGAAATATAATTGTAATGGCTCTTGAGGGACTTATAGTAGGCATTCAGGTGTTAAGACTTGAATATTACGAGATGTTCAGCCGTTACTTTACGGGACGCGGCAAAGATTTTGTGCCGCTGAGTGATAAATAAGCAATTTAAAGCGAAAGCTTTTAATATTAAATCTTTGGAGGTAAGAAAAATGGCAGTAAAAATTTTAATGGGAATAATAGCGTTAAGCGTGATTGCGCCATACATTTTATATCGCGCAACGGGTAAGACAAAAGGCAGGGAATGTTTGCTGATGAATACGATTATGTTTTTCAGCGCAATTGGAATAGGCGTTGTTTATGCGCTTGGCTGCGCAGCTCCCGCGTTTGCGGCAGGTGAGGCAGAAGCGGCGTTATCTGTTGGCGATGGATTGCGCTACATAGGCATGGCGCTTTCAACGGGGCTTTCAGGTATCGGCGGCGGCGTTGCCGTTGCATCGGCTGCGTCGGCTGCTATAGGAGCGATGAGCGAAAATGAGAAAATCATGGGTAAAACGCTTATCTTCGTTGCTCTTGCCGAGGGTATCGCTCTTTACGGTCTGGTAATATCAATCCTAATCATGCCGTCCTAATCGGGGAATGCAACTATGAAGATGTATTTAATCAGCGACAATATAGACACGCAAATCGGTATGCGTCTTGCGGGAATTGACGGCTGTGTGGCGCACAGCGCGGAGCATATTGAGCAGGAGATAAAGAAGGCGGTTCAAAATCCCGAAATCGGAATTTTGGCTCTTACGGAAAAAGCGGGAGATAAAGTTAAAGATTATCTTAATAATTTAAAGCTTACGCTTCACACGCCGCTCATTATTGAAATTCCCGACAGACACGGCAGCAGGGATATTGCAAATTCGATAAATACTTTAGTACAGGAATCGATAGGATTGAAACTGTAAAATATAGTATTTTAGGGAGATGATAAAGATGGAAAATTTAACCGAGAAATTAAATAATTTTACATCGCTCGTCCTTGATGAGGCGTCAAAAAAACGCGATAAACTATTACAATCCGTTGAAAATGCTCAAAAGGAACGTCTTGCGGAAAAAGAGGATGAATTTTTAAACAACGCGTATAAGGAAATTCAAAAGGCTGTTTCTGACGCGAAAAAGAAATCAAACGAGCGTGTGCTTCATGAGGAGCTTGACGCAAAAAAACAAATTTTGCTTACACGTGAAAAAATTATAGATGAAATTATGGCTGACGCGCGCGAAGAGCTTTTGAAATTTTCAAAAAGCGACGAATATGAGGCGTGGCTGATAGGCAAAATTGAAAAGGCGCTTTTCGAGGTAGGCAAGGGTTCAAAGACGGTCTACATACACTCGGAGGATTTAAAATATAAGGACAAAATAGAAGGTATAGACGACGACGGGAAAATTACTGTTGAAGCGTCTGATGAACGTGATTTTTTAGGCGGTGTTAAAATTTTTAATACTGACCGCAAGGTTGCCGTTGATTATTCATTTAAGGAATTACTGTCGGAGCAAAAGGAAGTATTTTTGCAGGGCAGCGGATTGACATTAGACTGAGAAAGGACTGATTGTTATGACAGAGGGTCACATTTTCGGAATAAACGGTCCTATCGTTAAGGTGAAAGGCTCGGACAAATTCGAGATGCAGGAAATGGTATATGTCGGCGAGGAAGAGCTTATAGGCGAGGTTATAGGCGTAACGGAGGATAACGCTATCATTCAGGTTTACGAGGAAACGACAGGCTTAAAGGTCGGCGAAATCGTAAAGGGAACAGGCGCGCCTTTGTCGATTACGCTTGCGCCCGGTATACTGTCGGGTATTTTCGATGGTATTGAGCGTCCGCTTGTGGATATAAGAAAGCTTTCGGGCGCGTTTATTGAAAGAGGACTTCGCGTTTCTCACCTTGACGAAAAGAAAAAATGGGATACGGTAATAACGGTAAAGGTCGGCGACGCCGTTTCGGGCGGCGATATAATCGCAAAAACTCAGGAAACCGGTCTTATCGAGCATAAAATTATGATACCGCCCAATATCAAAGGCACGATTGAATGGGCTGCCGAAAACGGCGAATATACAATTTCCGAAACAATCTTAAAGGTAAAAACCGAGGACGGAACGGTTGATATTTCAATGAAGCAGGAATGGCCCATTAAGACAGCAAGACCGTATATCGAGCGTCAGGCAATTGAAAAACCGCTTGTGACAGGACAGAGAATAATTGACACAATGTTTCCGCTTGCAAAGGGCGGCGCGGCGGCAGTGCCGGGCGGTTTCGGAACGGGAAAAACAATGACGCAGCACCAAATTGCGAAATGGTGCGATGCGGATATTATCGTATATATCGGCTGCGGCGAGCGCGGCAACGAGATGACGCAGGTTTTGGAGGAGTTTTCGGAGCTTATAGACCCGAAATCAAATAAGCCCTTGCTTGACCGTACAATGCTGATTGCAAACACGTCAAATATGCCTGTGGCGGCGCGTGAGGCGAGCATTTACACGGGTGTTACAATTGCGGAATATTACCGCGATATGGGTTATGACGTTGCGCTTATGGCGGACTCCACCTCGCGCTGGGCGGAGGCGTTACGAGAAATATCCGGAAGACTTGAAGAAATGCCTGCCGAGGAAGGCTTCCCCGCATATCTTGCATCACGTCTTTCGCAGTTTTACGAAAGAGCGGGTTATGTAACAAATCTGAACGGCACGGAGGGTTCCGTTTCGATTATCGGCGCGGTATCGCCGCAGGGCGGAGATTTCTCCGAGCCTGTAACGCAGAACACCAAGCGTTTTATCCGCTGTTTCTGGGCGCTTGACAAGGGTCTTGCATACGCGCGTCACTATCCTGCTATCCACTGGCTTACAAGCTATTCGGAATATATTGACGATTTGACGAAGTGGTACAGCGAAAATGTATCGGAGGACTTTATGCAAAAGCGCGGCAGAATGATGGCGATTTTGCAGGAGGAATCGAGTTTAATGGAAATTGTTAAGCTAATCGGCGCGGACGTTCTGCCCGACGGTCAGAAAGCGACGCTTGAAGCCGCAAAGGCGATAAGAGTCGGATTTTTGCAGCAGAACGCATTCCATGCGGACGACACTTATGTTCCGCTTGAAAAGCAGAATAAGATGATGGACGTAATTTTACTTTACAACGACCGCATGAAAGAGGCGGTTGACAAGGGAGCGGTATTTTCAAAGATTGCTGAGCTTGGCATAACGGAGGATATAGTAAAAATTAAATACACCATCGGCAATACCGACATAGACGCGCCGTTCCATTCGCTTTGCCGCAAGATAAACGAGGCGTTTGACAGCCTTTGCGCGAAAGGGGTTGAATAAAATGGCTATAGAATATATGGGACTTAATAATATCCGTGGTCCGCTTGCGGTTATCGAGGGCGTGAATGACTGTTTCTTTGAGGAAATGGTAACGGTTACGCTTGACAGCGGCGAAAAGAGGATAGGCAGAGTTATTGAAATAGCAGGCGACAAAGCCGTAATTCAGCTTTTTGAGGGAACAAGCAATCTGTCGCTTACAAACACGAAAACAAAATTTACGGGCGAGCCGATGCGTCTTGCGCTTTCAAAGGAAATGCTCGGCAGAACGCTCGACGGCGTAGGCAGACCTATTGACGGTCTTGGCGATTACTTTGCAGATGAGATACGTGACGTAAACGGTCAGCCGATAAATCCCGTGTCAAGACAGTACCCCAACAACTTTATTCAGACGGGTATTTCTTCAATCGACTGTCTTGCAACGCTTATAAGAGGTCAGAAACTCCCGATTTTCTCGGGCGACGGACTTCCGCACGACAGCCTTGCCGTACAGATTGCGACGCAGGCGAAGGTCGTAGACGCTGATGATGAAAAGGGCGAAAAATTCGCTATTGTATTCGCGGCAATCGGCGTAAAGCATGACGTTGCCAATTATTTTAGAAAATCGTTTGAGGAAAGCGGAGTTCTCGGCAAGGTTGTAATGTTTTTGAATTTGTCAAACGACCCCGTCGTTGAGAGAATTATAACGCCCAGATGCGCGCTTACGGCGGCGGAATATCTTGCGTTTAAGCACAATATGCACGTGCTTGTAATTTTGACCGATATGACATCTTATGCGGAGGCTTTGAGAGAAATTTCCTCGTCAAAGGGTGAAATTCCGTCAAGAAAGGGTTTCCCGGGATATTTGTATTCCGATTTGGCGTCGCTTTATGAGCGCGCAGGAATTATCAAGGACGCGACAGGCTCTGTTACGCAGGTGCCGATTTTGACAATGCCAAATGACGACATCACGCACCCCGTTCCCGATTTGACGGGCTATATAACGGAGGGACAGATTGTTCTCGGACGTGATTTGACGCTTTCGGGCGTGTATCCGCCCGTGTCGATTTTGCCATCGCTGTCGCGTTTGATGAAGGACGGCATAGGCGAGGGCTTCACAAGAGAAGACCACCCGTCGCTTTCAAATCAGCTTTTTGCGGCATATTCAAAGGTTGAGGACGCGAAAAGTCTTGCGTCGGTTATCGGTGAGGACGAATTGTCGGATATTGATAAAAAGTATATTGCGTTCGGCAAGGAATTTGATAAGCGATTTTTGTCGCAGGGCAGGGACGAGAACCGCTCGATTACCGAAACGCTTGATTTGGGCTGGGATTTGCTCGGCATGCTGCCAAAATCCGAGCTTGACAGAATAAGCGACGATATACTTGACAAGTATTACAAACCTATGGAGATGTAATCATGCAGAAAAATATGGCTCCCACCAAGGGAAATTTAATGGCGGCGAAAAACACGCTCCGTCTTTCAAAACAGGGCTATGAAATGCTCGACAAAAAGCGTAATATTTTAATCCGTGAAATGATGCAGCTTATTGAGGAGGCAAAGTCGGTTGAAACGGAAATCGAAACGACATTTGCCGACGCGTATCACGCGCTTGAGTCGGCGAACCTCATCATGGGTGTCAGCAATGTGCAGGATTTGGCACATTCGGCTGTGTTTGAAGACAGCATAAGGATTGATTTAAGAAGTGTAATGGGTGTTGAAATACCTGTCGTAAGGGCAAAGAAAGATGACAACACTCCGATTTACGGCTTTTACGGAACAAGCTCCGCGCTTGACGAGGCGTGCATGAAATTCAACGAGGTTAAGCGTCTTACGATACGGCTTACCGAGATTGAAAACGCGGTTTACCGTCTTGCAATGAACATAAAGAAAACGCAGAAAAGAGCGAATGCGCTCGAAAATATCACAATCCCGATGTACGAAACGCTTTCAAAGGATATTCAAAATGCTTTGGAGGAAAAGGACAGAGAAGAACATTCGCGTCTGAAGATTATAAAAAGGACACAGGAAAAAGAATAAAAAAATAGCGGGAACTGCAAATGCAGTTCCCGTTTTTTTTTTACCTTAGCAGCAATCACTATCGTGCTTACAGCAAGGGTCGCAGCAGGGGTCGCAGCAGCAGTTGTTGTTACTGCTTCCGAATATATTATTGTCGCCGCAGCAGAACAGAATAATGAAGATTATGATTAAAAACCAAATCCATTCGTTATTGTTGTCGTTGCAGCAACAATTGTTACCTCCGAATAGTCCCATAAAAAATCCCTCCTTATGCAAAGTTGTAATGTATATTATGCATAAGAGGGATATTTGGTTACTGATGTGTTTCGTGAAAGATATAAACGCCGTCATTGCTTTTTGTCACATAGAGCAAAATATTCGGCTCACTAATCCGGCGTATTATAGTTACCCATCCTTTTTCAGTCTGTTCAATAGGCGCGTATGTAGCATTCGGGTATCTTGTGCTGACATACCGTGCAACAGCGTCATGCTGTGATTTAAAGCGAGGCTTATTGAATATGCCCTTGCCGCGTATTACGCTGTATGCGCCGGCTGCCGCAAGCGCTGCAGCTATGACTAATTTATTTTTCTTCATGGCTTTTGGCTCCTGTCTATGATTTATGATATTCATTGTAAACATCGCGCTTTGGAAGTCCCCGTTCCTTTGACACCTGCTTAATTGCGTCCTTTGACGTCATACCTTCCGCTATATATTTATCTATATGCTCCGTAACGCTCAAACCGTCCCATGGATTTTCCAAGGGCTCAATGCTTTCCTCTGACGCGCCTTCCACGATAATTACATATTCTCCTCTTGGGGACTTTTCATCATAAAGCGACTGCGCTTCAAAAAGAGTGGTTCTTATAATTTCCTCGTGAAGCTTTGTAAGCTCGCGCGCCAATGCAATTTTTCTGTCGCCCAGAACTTCGTACATATCCGCAAGCGTATATTTAAGCTTATGCGGAGCTTCATAGAAAATCAGAGTATGTGTATCATTTTTAACGCTTAAAAGATGTTCTTTTCTGTGACGCTTATTTACGGACAAAAATCCCTCGAACGCGTACCGTCTTGTGGAAAGTCCCGATAAAATAAGCGCATTTATACCTGCTACAGGTCCGGGGATTGACGTGACGGTTATGTTATTCTCTATGCAGAGCTTAACCAAATCCTCGCCGGGGTCTGATATTGCCGGAGTTCCAGCGTCAGAAACCTGCGCTATATTTTTGCCCTCTTTTAAAAGCCGTATCAGATATTCGCCCTTTTCGCGCTTGTTATGCTCATGATAGCTTGTAAGCGGCTTGGAAATCCCAAAATGATTTAAAAGCTGAATAGTTCTGCGCGTATCCTCAGCGGCTATTAAATCAACAGTATTAAAAATTTCAATACAACGCGCCGAAACGTCGCCTAAATTACCTATCGGCGTAGCGCATAAATATAATGTACCGCTCATATTTTGTTCCTTCCGTAAATTTCATCTATTTCTTCTGAATATTCACCGTTTTCACTGTAAATATACAGCGGCGGCAATAGCTTCAATTCGCTTCCACCGTCCTTCATGCCCTCAATAAGTACCAAATTCGGAGCTTTTGACGGTGACGGAAATACAAGCCGCAGTTTTTTTGGTTCAATTTTATATATTCTCATGGTGTACATTATATCCGCAAGCCTTGACGGGCGGTGTACCATAAAGAATTTTCCTTTTGACATAAGCAGCTCTGAACTCACACGGATAACATCATCAAGTGTGCATAATACCTCGTGGCGCGAAATGGTTTTTGTGTCAACGTCATTTTTAAGTCCTGCTCCGCCCTTCATATACGGAGGATTGCAGGTGATTTTATCAAATTTGCCCTTGCCGTAAATATTGGTGGCATTTTTCAAATCTCCGCATTTTACAAACATTCTGTCTGTCAATTTGTTGTATTCCGCGCTCCGCATTGCCATTTCGGCAATATCCTCTTGAATTTCAAGCGCATGGATTTCGGGCGTTTTTGATTTTGCGCACAATAAAATCGGGACAATGCCCGTCCCCGTGCATAAATCAAGCGTCATTTTTGACGGCGCGTCCTTTGCAAAATCTGCGAGAAGCACTGCGTCAACGCCGAA
>CAYUSE010000049.1:0-8946 GCA_964447095.1 uncultured Lachnospiraceae bacterium
GTTTGTTGATATTTTTTCCATAAAACTTTCCTTAATTCTGTAATCTTGTTACCGATGTGACGCCGTGAAGCTGTACAATTTTCTTTTTTAGCAGCGCCAAATCCGAGGTGTTTCTGATTTCCACGCCAATCTGAATGACTGCAATACCTTTTTTTGTTACATAAGCGTTTACAGATTTGAACGGAATTTTAAGCGTTGACAGAATATTTGTAATCTCCATTAAAACTCCATCTCTGTCCTGAGCTTCAATCTGCAGATTGGCAACATAAGATGTACTGCGTTCAGCGTCCCACCAAACTTCAATAAATCGTCCTCTGTCCTCCTCAGACATACTTTTGGGATTCATATTCGGACAATCTGCGCGGTGAACGCTTACGCCCCTGCCTTTTGTGATAAATCCGACAATCGGGTCTCCTGCAACAGGATTGCAGCAGCCTGCCAGACGTACGAGACAATTGTCAATATCTTTTACGACAATGCCCTTGCTTGACGCGTGACGGTTTGTCGGTTCAGCCTCAACAGTATTATTTTCCTCGTTGTATATAAGCTCAAGCTTTTTCTGCTTTTCAAGCTCTTTTTGCTCCTTTAACCAATTATCGCGAAGCCTTACAACGACTTTCTGCGCCGTAAGTCCGCCGTAGCCGACGCTGGCGTATAAATCGTCAAGCGTCTGAAAACCGTATCGGCGTGTCATACTTTCTGTCCATTCAGGACGGAAAAGCTGTGCGTGAGTATTGCCTAAGCGTCTTAATTCGCGTTCAATGAGCTCTTTGCCGTGTTCTATGTTCTCGTCGCGTCTTTCTCGCTTAAACCATTGATTTATCTTGTTTTTAGCTTGAGAAGTTTTGCATATTTTAAGCCAGTCTCTGCTCGGTCCGTGAGTGTTTGACGTAAGTATTTCAACGATTTCGCCGTTTTGGATAATGTAGTTGTTGGGAACAATCTTTCCGTTTACCTTTGCGCCGCTCATTTTATATCCAACCTGTGAATGGATTGCAAACGCAAAGTCAATAACTGTGCTTTCGGCAGGGAGGGAAATAACCTTGCCCTGCGGAGTAAATACGAAAACCTGATCTGCGAATAAATCGAATTTCAGCGTGTTATAAAAATCGTCGGTATCAATTATGTTCTGCTGTGTGTCAAGAAGCTGTCTTACCCATTCGAGCTTTCCGTCCATATCGGTTTTGCCCGTGATGCCTTCCTTGTATTTCCAATGCGCCGCGATACCTTCCTCGGCGACCTTGTGCATTTCCCATGTTCGTATTTGAATTTCAAACGGAGTGCCGTTCGGGTCTATAACCGTGGTATGCAGCGACTGATACATGTTCGGCTTCGGCATTGCGATATAGTCTTTAAACCGCATCGGAACGGGAGTATATAAATCATGTACCATACCGAGAACCGCATAGCAGTCAGCGACTGTATCAACTATAATGCGGACGGCGAACAGGTCGTAAAGCTCGTCAATCGTTTTGTTCTGTGTGTACATTTTTCTGAAAATGCTGTAAAAATGCTTTGCCCTGCCTGTTACCTGACCTTTTATATTCATAGTTTCAAGCTTATTTCGCAGAACGTCAATGATGTCCTTTATAAAATTCTCGCGCTCGCTCTTTTTTTGGTTTATACTTTGAGTTATTTCCTCGTAAGCCACGGGGTCAAGATATTTTAAAGCCAAATCTTCAAGCTCAATTTTGATTTTTGACATACCGAGACGGTGGGCGAGGGGAGCGTAAACATCAAGCGTTTCCTTTGAAATCAAGAGCTGCTTCTGCGGCGGCATGAAATTAAGCGTTCGCATATTATGCAGTCTGTCGATAAGCTTGATTACGATAACGCGTATATCCTTTGACATGGCAAAGAACATCTTACGTAAATTTTCAACTTGCGCTTCTTCGCGTGAACTGTATTTTATCTGTCTTAACTTCGTAACTCCGTTTACAAGCTCGGCTACCGTTTCGCCAAAAAGTGTTTTTATATCATCATAAGTGTATGGAGTGTCCTCTACAACGTCATGCAGAAGCGCGGCGGAAATTGCCGTTGCATCAAGAGATAGCTGAGCTGCAATATATGCAATCTGCACGGGATGCTCAATATACGGCGCGCCGCTTCTGCGGAATTGATGACCGTGCGCCGCTTTTGCAAGATGATACGCAATATAAATCATATCCGTATTTGCCGAGGGACTGTAGCCCTTAACCATCTCTATTATTTTATTTACAAGCTCATCTGTTTCGTCAATGTGCTGCGGTATTTTTTCAGGTTCCAAAATAGAGTAGTTTTCCATAGCCTGCGCTCCTTTCCTATAATTTTAAGATATTTTAAGAACGGATTTTTATATCCTTTAAAACAAGCTGGGCGTTTTCCGTGCCTTGATAGACGTTAATATCAAGAGAAAAAGCGGCGTCTATTACATCTCCCTGATGAAGCGTATCGGCATAAGCTCCCATTGAAAAGCCTATGCAGTTCATATATACGCCGTTTTTTTCAACTCTAAGCCTCAAATGCTTTCCGTCAGCGCCTACAGCCGATATATATACAACCGACATGCCGTTTATGGAAAATACGGGCTTGTCATTATCCATGCCGAACGGTTCAAGCTGTGAGAGCATTTTCGCATTTGCGACTGTGATGCTTTTTTCAGAAAGTGAACAGTCAATTTCAATTTTGCGCGTCATGTCGCCGTCTGATAGGGTATCGTCGGCATATTTGTTTATTTCCTTTGTGAATGCGTCAATGTCCGACATGTTGATATTAAGCCCCGCCGCGACCGCGTGACCGCCAAAATCGGTAAGATGCTGCTCACAGTGCGTAAGCGCGTCAAACAAATTAAATTCGGGAATGCTTCTTCCTGAGCCTTTGCCGATGCCGTTATGATATGAAATCAGTATGCAGGGTTTATAGTATAAATCGTTTATTCTTGATGCGACAATTCCTATTACGCCTTGATGCCAGCCTTCTTTTGCGAGTACAATTACTTTTTTCTTTTCAAAATTCGGGTCTTTTGCTATTAACTCAAGAGCCTCGGAATAAATCTGATGTTCTGTTGCCTGACGCTCCTTATTTTCCGCATCAAGCTCCAGCGCGATTTGACGCGCTTTGTTTTCATCTTTTGTAAGCAGAAGCTCAACAGCTGTTGCAGCCGTTCCGAGCCTGCCGGCGGCATTCATCCTCGGCGCGATTGAAAACGCGATGACAGATGAATTTATAGGACGGTTAAGCGCGCCTGACACCTCTAATATAGCGCGTATTCCCGGACGCATTGATTTTGACAGCGCCTTTATACCCTTATCAACAATTATTCTGTTCTCATCAAGCAGGGGAACAACATCCGCAATTGTGCCAATTGCTGCAATATCGGCGTATTTATTGAAATATTCGGTTGTATTAAGACCGAGTGTCATTACAACGGCGAGCATAAGCTTGAATGCAACGCCTACTCCCGCGAGACCGTCAAAAGGATAATCGCAGTCAGGGCGCTTAGCGTTTACTATCGCTTTGGCGGCAGCCGGCAAGCGGTCTTTGCAGGTATGGTGGTCGGTTATAATTACATCCATGCCCTGAAGCGCCGCAAATTCAACTTCGCCTATCGCCGTAATTCCGCAGTCAACTGTTATAAGCAGCTTTGTGCCCTGCTTAAACAGCTTGTTAACCGCCATTATATTTATGCCGTAGCCTTCATCCTTTCGATCCGGAATGTAATAGCTTATATTCGCGCCCTGTTCCTCCAGAAATTCATATAAAAGCGCGGTTGATGTAATTCCGTCAACATCATAATCGCCGTAAATTGTGATTTTTTCTTTGTTTTTTATTGCCTCGGCTATTCGTTTCGCGGCTTCCTCCATATCAGGCAAAAGCATGGGATTTATTATGTCCTTCATTGACTTTTGCAAAAATGAAGAAAAATCGTTTTCATCAATTCCTCTGTTTAAAAGTATGGTGGAAATAACTTTCGGTAGCTTATATTTTGCTGAAATCTCGTTTATCGTTTCAGGTTTTAGTGTTTTATTTTTGTATTTCCATATTTTCTCTGTCATGTCAATCCTCTAATCAAAATATTTCCCATTTATTATATCATTTTTTTGATGAAAATTCAAGTAAAATTAAGCAAAATAAAGGATTTTGTATAATATTTTTCATTAGAGGTAATAATAAAAATACAGAAGGGAGGAGAAATTATGAGCAACGAATACAATAACAACCAAAAGCAGAACAACAAGAATAATAATCAGACAGAGAACAAGAAGAACAACCAGACAGAGAACAAGAAGAATAACAATAATAAAGAGTACGATAACAACAATAACATGTAAAAAACAGGCTGCCGAAAAATACGGCAGCCTGAAATTTTATAAGCTTTATTTTGCAAGTTTTTTATAATCGTCCTTTAAAGAATTGTAGAGAGAGTTGTAAATCTCGTAAAATTTTTTGTAATTATTTGAATTTTCCGTAATCGGCGCGCATACCTTATCGGTTTTTATTGCTTTGCCGCATGCTTTTTCTACGCTTTCATACAGTCCTGCTCCGACAGAGGCGAGAATTGCAACGCCGAGCGCAGGTCCTTCCTTGGACGATACGGTTTTAACCTCGCATTCATAGAGGTCAGCGAGAATTTGACGCCACAGAGAGCTTGTTCCGCCGCCTCCGCAAGCCATCATTTCATCAACTTTTGCTCCCATTTCGTTTAAAATGTCGTTGCAGTTTTTAAGCGAATATGCCACTCCTTCCATAACGGCTCTTATCATATCCGCTTTTGTGTGAATTGCGGAAAGTCCGAAAAATACGCCGCGGCAGTCGGGGTCAAGATGCGGAGTTCTTTCTCCCATAAGATAGGGGAGATATATAAGCCTGTTGCTGCCAACGGGGATTTCCGCCGCCGCTTTATCCATTAAATAATAGGGGTCAACGCCCTCTTTTTCGGCTTTTTCGGTAAAATCACCGCAGAAATTGTCCTTAAACCATTTCAGCGACAGTCCTGCCGCCTGCGTAACGCCCATTATATGCCAGCAGCCCGGGACGGCGCAGCAGAAGGTATGTACGCGTCCCTTGGGGTCAATGGAAACCTCGCTCGTATGCGCGAATACAACGCCGCTTGTACCGATTGTTGTAAATGCCTTTCCGTCTTTTACAACACCTGTTCCCACGGCCGCGGCGGCATTGTCTCCCGCGCCTCCGACAACAACTGTGCTTGTTGAAAGACCTGTTATTTTTGCGATTTCTTCCGTTATATGACCTGTTACATCAGGCGACTCGTAAACCTTTGCCAGAAGCGATTTGTCAATATCGAGTTTTTCCAGAACCTCGTCCGACCAGCAGCGGTTTGGAATATCAAGCAGCTGCATTCCGCTCGCGTCTGAAACCTCGGTTGCAAATTCGCCCGTAAGCACGTATCTTACATAGTCTTTCGGCAAAAGAATATGACGGCATTTTGCATAGATTTCAGGCTCATTTTCGCGTACCCACAATATTTTTGAAGCCGTAAAGCCGGTTAAAGCCGGATTTGCTGTTATTTCAATAAGACGCTCTTTGCCTATTTTTTCAGTTATTTCATCGCATTGTTTTTGTGTTCTCTGGTCGCACCAGATAATTGACGGACGCAGAACCTCTCCGCTTTCGTCAAGCATTACAAGACCGTGCATTTGTCCCGAAAGACCTATGCCTGCTATATCCTCCGACAAAACGCCTGATTTTTTAATTACGTTTTTAAGCGTGTTTATTGCCGCGTCGCGCCAATCCTCGGGCTTTTGCTCTGCCCAGCCGTTTTGAGGCTGATACATGGGATATTCCTGTGTTTCTGACGCGATTACGTTAAAATTCTCGTCAAACAAAACTGTTTTTGTAGCTGATGTTCCAAGGTCTATGCCTATTAAATATTTCATACTTATTCTCCTTAAAATTTTATTCCGAGAGCGTTCCTTCGGCAACGCCGTTAAATTCATTAAAATGCGTTCCCTCCGTTTTTCTCGATAAGACAGTAACTCCTTTTTCTGAAAAATAAAGCTCCATTGTGACAGAACCGACCATTTCCCCGATCAGTCTGCTTTTTATAAAAAGCGCGTCGTCTTTCCATGCTCCGCTTGTTATGCTGCGGCAGCCGTAATACGGAAACGGCGCGTCATAAAAATCATCTGTTTTGAAATTCAAATTATGGGAGCCTGTTTGATTTGTATAGGAAATCTGACCGCCGTTTTCGTTCGTTCTAACGGCTAAATCCGTAATTCCCATTACATTTTCGTCAAATGTGAATTTTGCCGAAAACCTCTTTGTTTCTCCCGAAAACGGCTGTATCCGGCGATGGTTTAAGACGCCGTCGATACGGCTGTCTTTTTCTGTGTTATTATCAAGATTATTATAAATCGTGTTCCAGAATATGTCAAGAATGTCCTGTAAACCGCCCTGACAGCCCTGCGTATCGGCAGTAGTGACAAGGATAAACTTTTTGTCCGGCAGGCACAGCGCAATCTGACCTCCCAGACCGTACATCATAAAGCCGTTATTGCGCGTGCGCCAGAACTGCATACCGTAGCCTTGCTTTTCATCAGTGAAGCTGCCGCGGATAATGGTCGGCGACAGCATTGATGTGGCTTTTCTCAGATATTCCGCATCAAGAAGCTGCTTTCCGTTATATTTGCCGCCGTTCATTACAAGGTACGCGGTTTTTGCAATATCCATAGGTCGAGCCATAAGTCCCGAACCGCCTATGCTTACTCCCTGAGGGTCTTTTAAGCAGTATGCGTCGGGAGAAAAGCCTATCTCGTCAAGACATTTTATGCGGAGATAATCCAAAAGTGTCATACCGCTTATTTTTTCGACAAGCGCTCCGAGTACATGTGTTGCTGAGGTGTCGTAAGCGAAAACAGTTCCCGGTCGGTGTGTCGGCTTTGTTTTGAAAAAACTTTCAACCCAGTTTCCGTTTAAATCCGCCTTATATGTGGTCTTGTCATGCGGACTGCGCATCATGAGCATATCGCGGATTGTAGTCTGCTTTATGTATTCATAAGGCGTCGGATATTCAGGAAAATATGACGTGATATAATCATCAAAACTGATTTTCCCGTCCGTGGCAAGACAAGACACCGCAAGCGAAACAAAGCTTTTTGTAACCGAAAACATTCTGTGCAAATCCGACTTTGTGAACGGTTTGTAATATTCTTCGCATAAAAGCTTGTTTTCTCGTATCATAATAACGCTGTGCATATCGACATTCAGGCTGTCAAGAGCGATAAAAAACTCTGAAAGAGATTTTTCTGATACTCCCATGCTTTCAGGGGATGATTTCTTAAACATCATAGACTATCCCTCGTAATTCGCCGCTAAAATCAGGAATGGTCCCACACCTTTGAAGTCGTTGTTTCTGATCGGCTCGCTGAAATAATAATCAAGCGTTCCGTCGCGTCGGGGATTATCCGCCGCGCCAAGTCCTGCAACGGCACAGCCTTGCGTAATATATGTTTTGCCGTCAATTTCCTTTATGAATACATTCATTATTCCGTCAACCGCCTTTTCAAGATACGGCGTGTAAGTGTCTTTATTGATATATCCCATGCGGATTGCCTTTTCAAGGGAATACGCAAACATGCATGTGCAGGTTGATTCCTGATAATTGTCGCTGCGGCGGTTATCCATAACCTGATACCATACGCCGTCCTCGTCCTGATATTTTACGATGTTTGAAATCGCTTTGTTAAATAAATCAATAAGCGTTTTATGTCCATCGTGCGTTTCGGGAATAAAATCGAGCGCGTCAAGAAGCGCCATGCAGAACCAGCCGACTGAGCGTCCCCATACGTTTAATGAGCGTCCCGTGCTCTTGTCCGCCCAGAATATTTCCTTTGATTCATCGCATGCGTGCGCGTATAAGCCGCATCGGGGCTCGTAGGTAAGTCTTTCAGCGTTTACAAACTGCATTGTGACATCATCAAATTTTTCTGGATAATTAAATTCTTTTGCATACTGCGCGGAAAACGGCTCGCCCATGAAAAGCCCGTCAAGCCATACCTGATTTGGATAAATCTGCTTATGCCAGAAGGTGCCTGACGGCGTTCTCGGCTGAATTTCAAATTGACTTGCCAAAAGCTCAATTGCTTTTATATATTTTTCCTCGCCTGTTTCATGATAGAGGAAAAAGAGATTTTTTCCGTTGTTTATGTGGTCAATATTGCGTACCTGAGGGTCGTAGGTGCGGATTGTTCCTTCGTCGGTGATAAAATAATCCATACTTGTTTTTATGTAATCATAGTATTTTTTATCGTCTGTTTCTTTAAAGACCGCCTCAAAGCCTTTAAGGCACAGACCTGCGTCATACTGCCATTTTTTACTTAGGATTTCACCGAAATCCTCCATAATTGTATCGCACAGCCTCTGTGCAGTGGGCATTAGTTTTTTTGTCATGTATATCCCGCCTTTTCAGATAAATTTATAATAAAATTATATCAGAAAATACGCGTAATTGATATGTCTTTTTTTGCTATAATATACAGATTTTTAGAGATATTCTTCGTTTTACTTGTAAATTTGAAGGCTTTACCGTATAATGAAGGATAAAAGAAGGGAGTTTACATAATGGATAATGTTCAGAAATGGTCATATCAGCTAAAGGCTAAGGAAATGGTTGATATATTAAATTCAAAAAATTTTAACGCAGTTTACGCGGAGGATGCCGCTGACGCGAAGAGGATTTTCCTTGAAATGATGCCGGCGGGCGCAAGCGTTTGTGTGGGCGGCTCGGTAACGCTCAAGCAGACGGGAATAATGGAGGAAATAGAAAGCGGAAGATATAATTTTTATGACCGCTTCCACTGCGAAAGCGTAGCGGCAATGCATGATGTTTACCGTGAAAGCTATAAGGCGGACTATATGGTTTCAAGCACAAACGCCGTTACGAAAGAGGGACAGCTTGTGAATATCGACTGTGTGGGAAATCGCGCACGCCAGATTGCGTTTGGTCCT
>CAYUSE010000050.1:0-8927 GCA_964447095.1 uncultured Lachnospiraceae bacterium
TTACCGCATATATCGGCAAATTCCGCTCTCGTAACCTCTTGAGTATTATCTATTTCTCCATATGAGTTAAGACCTATAATATCAAACGCAACAAGAAGCTCCTGCTCTTTTGTAATACCTGTTGTTTCTTCCGCATATATATTTATTCCTGCGCCAAATGTAATCAACATCGCACAGCAAAATAACGCAAGTTTTTTTAACATCTCAGTATCCTCCTCCCGATTTTACTGTCCGATAGCGGCATAAATCATCATTGCCGCTTCTGCTCTCGTTGCAGGATTATGCGGATTAAACATATTTTTGTCATCTCCGTTTACAATCCCTGCATTTCTCAGCGCATAGACATCATTATAGGCATAATCTTTTATATCATTATCATCCGCAAACCGTTTTACAGACGCATCATCCGCAGGCGCCGTTTTTGCCGCACGGCAAAGTATAACAGCCATATCCTGACGGGTTATCGGTAATGTACAGCCAAATTCTGCACTGCTTATTCCGTTTATAATTCCCGCTTCATAAGCCGCTTTAATATATGGATAATCCCAGCTTTCGGCGTTGGTATCTTCAAAAGGAAGTCTGCCTGTTCCTGAATTAAGATTAAATGCCGAAGCAACCAATTTAACAAATTCAGAACGTGTTATATTATCTGACGGAGCATATGTATCATCTGTTCTGCCTGAAATTATACCTTTTTTATAAAGCTCAATAATACTCTCAGCTGCCCAGTCATATCCGTCAAGGTCTTTAAAGACCGTATTGATTGGCTTGGAGGTATCTATCGGCACTTGTTCAAGTCCCGTATCTACGCCGCCTGTTACAAAACCGCTTTGTGTATTTTTATTCGTACTGCTGCCTCCGCCGCTGCCCGAACCTCCGCCGCCTCCGCCGTTACCGCCGGAAGAGACTTGAGTGCAAAGCTCATCAAATTTTTCTTTTAAAGCCGAGAAGCTTGCAAAGCTTTTGCCGTACAGAGAACGGTATACTGTACTGTTAGCTTTTGAGGTGTTTATACCTATTCTTTTTTCAAAGGTTTTGCATACCTTTTCAATATTTCCATAACCATTCGGATTCATAATCAGCGCAAGCGACATCTGCTCCGTCAAAACATTTGCAAACTCATTGTAACTCTTTATGCTTTTTCCGCCTATTCTTTTTGTAGTTTCAATCTGATGTGACGCTTTAAAGACATCATCAGTAAAAATTTCTGTTCCGTCTATTGATGATACATCTAAATATGAATTAAGAGTAAAAACATTCTCAATTTTTTTATCCTTTAAATAACCATATATCATATACTGTCTAAAAATCTTTAACACATTATCAGCGTCAGATGTATCATATGGTTTCCCGCTCATTATAAGCTCTGCTATATACGAATAGTTTGGCTCTTCACTGCTTTCCACTATATACAAGCCTGCACCGTATCTGTTTTCTCTTATGATTGTGCTTATCTCAGATGCAGATTTCGCAGCATTTATACTCTGTATAACAGAATTTACAGAATCCGAATTTGAGAATACAAAATCATATGTATATATGTTTTCGGGAGTAGATGCGTATGCCGTATACTGTCCTGCATCTCTCATTTTAAAATCAAATGTAAATTGTCCGTTCGCATCTGTTATCTGTTGATTTTGATATGCCACGTCATCGAAAAAGCTGTTTTCCGTCGCACCCTTTTTTACTACTGTTAAAAGCAGCTGTGAATTCGGAGCCGCCGTTCCGCGTATTATAACACTATTTTGAGAAGAATTTACCGAACATTCATCTATTGCCGCGTATGCAGGCACTATCGCTATACAAAGAAACAGTGCCGTTATCAATAAAATCTTTTTTAACATATTATTTCCCTTCCTTCATTAGTCTGTCAGATACATATCTGAGAAATAACCTACATTTTTTGATACGCCGATAGCGCCAAGTACTTGTGAATATTCCAAGAATGAGTTTCTTCCCAAGCCGTCATCTTCATTGATGAGTATTGCAAATTTAGGTCTGTATCCGCTCTTTACCTTTACACCGTCGGGAAGAATTTCCTCCCACGGAAGTGCCATTTCATAAAGTGTTTTTGTTCCGTCACGAACGATTTGAAGCTGTTTGTTTTCAACCAAGCCCGGCGCCTTAGTATTGTTTGTAAGATGTCTGTATATTTCCGGTCCGTTAGGCGTGAGCGCTATTGCAAGCTCACAATAACCGCCTCCTGATGCAGTATTTTCATCTGCTATACCAAGCTGAATTCCATCTCCGTTCCACGATAATGAATCTGAATTATTGTTACAGAAAATATCATCTGTCACTTCAATAAACATATACAAATTCTCGTCATCATACTTCATTGTAGCTTTAGCACTCAGGTCGTCATTACCCTTAAATGATGTATTTTTTTCAAGCAGCATAACATTCTCGCCGTTTTTACCGCCTTTAATACTGAACCATGTATCACTGCTGTATTCTCCAGAACTAACAACACCGTCTATTACAGGCTTATTATCCTTTGCATATGGAACAACCGTAAAGAACATCTTTTTTGTTATATTAGTTGTTTCGCCGCTGTCAAGAACAGTGTCCATACTAAAGTCACGCATTTCCTTCGTGACAACCTCAGGCATAAACAAATTAAATGTTCTTGTTTCCTGAGGCTGTAAGTCTTTCACAGTAATGGTCGGCATTCTGCCTACGAGTTCCGACGGTTCGTTTATTTTTATAGAACCGTTAATTGCCGTACTGTTTCTGTTATTTGTAATATCCACAGTCAGCTGCCAGCGGTTTACATTACCGTTCGACACCTTATGGTCTGCATTAACCGTAACGGTTTCAACACTGTTGATTTTGATATTGCCGTGATAATATATTTTATTATCCTTTTCTATTCTGTACTGCGCGCACTTGTTGAAGAACCTTTCAGACGGAGTTTTAACAACATATACTGCTGTACCTCCGTTAAATTCCGTTTTATCCGCACAGTCAAAATAGGTACTGCCCTCAGGCACAATGTATGCACCCGCTGAATTTGACATAGTAATTTTCTGTTCAACAGTATCCTCAGTCGCTCCGCCCATAATAAGTCCGCTCGTCTTAATAGGCGGAGTACAGCTTTCAAAGGATATGAAATCGCCCACTATGTAAATCGGTTCATCTGTAACCGCAAAACTGTATTTACCGTCAATTCCGTAAAGCTCAGTTTCATTGCCGTAGAAATCGTACATCTTCACGCTGTCACAGCCAAGCTTTATACCCATTTCTGAGCGGTCGCCTTTAGTCCATATTGCAATCAGCTCTTTACCCTTGCCATCACTGTTATCACGGGTAAATCTATAAGCGAAATCCTTTGCCGTTGCGGACAGACCGCCAAGCGCGTCTTTAAACTCCGTTCCTCCGAGCTGATAATTGGCATTACATACTCCGACATACGCAGGACGCGCCGCATACGGAACTTCATCATATACCGATTTCACCATTCCGAAGGATGACTCCATATATGCAGGCTCAATACCGCTGTTTGCAAATTCATAGTAATAATACCTGTCAAATAATTTCCACGCGGCATTCTGCAAAATAGTAGTCACATGGAAATTAGCCTGGTCGCTCTCGCTTATCGGGTTTCCAAGCCATGTCGGCCAGCCGTTTTCAGTAATCCAAACTTCAGCGTCCTCTCTGCCGTATTCCTTCAAAAGATTTCTTACAGATATACCGTTAGCAATTATTCCGCTTGTTTCAGGGCCTCTCGAATGATAATACGGATGATAGCTTATACCGTCCATATATTCAAGACCGCCTGCTTCAAATATATCTCTTAAATATTTAAGGCTAAGTCCGGCTGAGTCAATGCCAATCACCTTCATTTCAGGAGCTGCTTCCTTTACTCCCTCATATGTTGCTTTCAGCAGCTTTACATATTCTTCGGGCGTCTTGCTGGGGAAGTGTATGTTGTATTCATTATTTGATTCAGCGGCATATGCTTTTCCTCTGTATTGTTCCGCTATAAACTTGGAATAGTTTTTAAACGCCTCCAAAGTTACGTCTGTAGTTGGAGGATTAGTATCTTCACCATAGACATTAGGGTTGTCACCTGTAATAATCGGCAGAGAATCAATGCCGTATTTTTCCGCAAGGTCTATTCCTCGCTGTGTCATTTCGGTAATGGCGTACTTTCCTGCAACCCTCTCCATATTTGCCCATCTGGCAGAATCTCTGATTGATGAAATTCCGCATTTGCTGATAAGCTCCATCATTTTATTTTCATCATTTTTATACATATTGCTGCCTTCAAAATGGACATTAGTTCCAAGTCTCGGATTTGCAATTTTCGCTTCGCGGCTGTGTGAAAATTCGGTAATTGTTTCATTGCTGATACCGTCAGCAGTAAATACAGATTTTAGTTTAAGCATACCATACGGTACCTCCCCTAAATCAACCGAAAATTCATCAACGGCTTTCGGCGAAATATTATGCGTATCGCTCTTTTTCAGCACCTCTCTGCCGTCCTCATCATATACTGTATATTCGGCATTCAGATTATACGCAGTATCATTTCTGTTTTCCATACTGTAATTAAATTTTGCGTGTTCATTATCAAAAAGCGTGTTGCTTGTTGTATCCATTGTAACTTTCAAATTAAAAGGATTTTTTGTCTCAAGTTTTCTAACTCGTACAGCTCCTATCACAATAGGATCAAGCGTTGATACCCTGCCAAATCTTCCTATATAATATGAGCTGTAAAACGGACCATAGCCATTGTCTGAACCGTATCCGTTAGAAGTAGACGCAGTAATTCCATGATTTGAGTTCAGAGTATTTGCTGAAATCTTAAAATCACAATTTTCAAGCGAATTATCGAATTTTGCGTCCTGAACAAGGAATTTTACAGTACGCCACATTTTTGCATCGCTCTTAACTTCCTTGCTTCCGACGCCGTCTGTAAATACGCTCGTTAAAAATCTGTCCGACCTGTCCTGTGCGCTGTATACAAGCGAAAATACCGCTCTGTCAGCGTCATAATAATCCACTTCAATTTCAAATGTAGTTCCGTCGCTCAGGTCATAAGCAAAGGATGAGTCGAGACCGCAGTTAATTGTTGCGCTTTCCGTCGTTTCTTTTGCATTTGACAACTCCCAGCCCTCGCGTCCGTCTCTTTTTACTACATTAGGCTTAGTGCCATCCGCCATACCTGCCGTCATATACTGCTTTGACGAACCCGATGCAAATTCATAGTATGCAATGTTTTTATCCGCAGTTTCAGCAATCACTGCTGTCGGTGAAACGACGGTTAATGAAAGCAATATTACCGCAGCTCTTTTTATACTCTTAAACATAACAAAACCCTTTCTGTGAGATTACTACTCTTTAACACCACCTATATTTATACCGCCCATAATCTGTTTTTGGAATATTGCATAAAGAATAGCCGGCGGAATAATTACAAATATCATCGCACACATATATTCGTCAATAGGTGTATTCGTTTTCATTGAAAACAACTTCTGTCCAAGCACTACTTTATTGGAATCGTTAATCAGCAGGTATGGCCAGAAGAACGAACCCCATGCCGTATTAAACTGAAATATTATTATTACGGCAATGATAGGCAGCGACAAGGGCAGTACAATCTTAAAAAACATTTTGATATTACTGCATCCGTCAACTCTCGCTGCCTCAAAATATGAAATTGACAATGAGTCAAAAAAGCTTTTAAACAGCAGTATATAATAACAATTTGCTCCTGCCGAGAGCCACATCGCCCAATATGTATTGGATAAATTCACGTGAAGCAGCGGAAAATCTGTAAATGTCATAAACAACGGAACCTGACTTACATTATTAGGCAAAAGCATTGTCCATACAATCAGCATAAAAATAAGTCTGCTGCCGCGAGGCTTAAGGCGTGACAATACATATCCGGCAAGACCGTTGACTACAATTGTAAATACAATATCTCCTGCCGCCATATAAATCGTATTACCAAATAATCTCAGGAAATTATAGTCATTCCACACTCGTCCGAGTTTACCTATATCAAATTTTTCAGGGAAGAAGGATGGAGGAATTTGCAAAAACTCTTTTGTATCCTTAAATGCCGAAACAAACATCCACAATATAGGAATAATACACATTGCGCTAATCAACAGCATAATTACTAAAAAGATACTGTGTATCAGCTTAGCTTTAAAGCTTTTAAACTCAACATTTGAAATAACGCCGTTATATTCTCTTGACTTATCCCTTTTAGCCATTCTCGCTCACCTTCTTCTCTACCCGGAAATAAACTAATGTTATAATAAACAATAGTGCAAATGTTATAAATCCAACAGTAACTGCTTTATCAAGCTGGAAGTATACAAATCCATAACGGTAACCCAGCAATCCTAAAGACAGTGACGCATTATTCGGGCCGCCTCCCGTCATTGCCAGCGGCTGCTCCATAATCTGAAATACTCCGCTTATATTTCTTATAAGCATAAGAAGAATAATACCGGACATCTGCGGTAATGTTATATACCTTATCCTCTGAAATATTGATGCACCGTCAATCATTGCTGCTTCAAACAGTTCTCTTGGTAAGCCTTCAAGCGTTGCGAGATAGAGAATGGCGGCGCTTCCGAAACCTGCCCATGACATTGAAACGATAATATACATAATTGTCTTTGTCTGGTCATTTAGCCACCCGTAAGGCTCCATACCTAAATTAGTAATAAACGTATTCAAAAGTCCGCCTGCGCTTGGTTCATACATAAGCGTCCATAATAATGATGTTACAATCGCCGGACATATTCCCGGAAAATAAACAGCGAATTTTGTAAAGCCCTTACATTTTCTTAATTCACACATCATAATCGCTATAAATATAGGCGGAATAAAGCCGATAAGAATAGACCAGAAAACATATTTTACTGAATTCCATACCGCTGTTTTAAATAAACTTTCATGTATGATTGCCTTGTAATTATCAAGTCCCACAAACTCTGTCATATTGTATCCCTGCATCTTATGCAGCGACATAACAAACCCGCTGTATATCGGTCTCCACACCAATATAAATAATAAAATCAGTGATGGTATAAGAAGGATATATGCTGAAAAATCAGTCTTAAGCTTAAGAATACCATTTCCTTTCAGCCTTCTCGGATACTTGTTTTTATTCATCACAAACTCCTTTCAACTTACGAGAAGCAGTCTTTAAACACATCTCTAAAGACTGCTTCTCTCAGTTTAATTCATTAAATCACTGTGCATTATCAAGGAAATCTCTCTGGAAGTTTGCAGCCGTATCCTTTATCAACTGCGCACAGTCTGCATCCTTGTTTACGATTACCTCTTGAATGCATGCGTCCAGCGCCGTATAAAGCTCCTGACAGCTTACCGACTCCTCAGGCTTAAGCTGTAAGTCTGACGGAGGATTGTTGAACTCTTTAACATTCTCAATTGGGATATTTGCATATTTATCAATTATCTGATGCTCATAGCTTGAACGCTCCGTAGTATCAGCCCATGGTGAATACTGGTAGAAGCCTATCGGCAGACCTTTTTCTGCACGGGCTTTATACTCACCCTCCATAGAGGTCTTTGCATCATCATCTATGCCAAATCCCCAGTTTGCAAAGTCTATAAATCTGAAGCACGCGTCAATCTGGTCCTCTGTTACACCGGACTTAATAAATGTCAGTGCACCGCCAACCTGTGCAAATCGACCTGCCGGTCCCGCAGGAAGTGAGGCGATACAAATATCATCAGTACTCATACCATACTGTTTTACAAGTTCATCCTGCGGAGGAGTGCCAATGAACATAGCTGCCTGATCTGACGCAAAGAACTTTTGCTGTTCTGTTCCTGTAATAATTGAGTTATCAGGAATGGCATTGTACTTCCACTTTAAATCTTTGATATACTGCAAAGCCGCAACACATTCCGGCGAATCAAAAGTCGCTTTCCATGCTCCGCTCTCATCTTGTTTCATAAACTCTGTACCGAACGCCCATGCAATATTAAGGAAATTCCATCCGCCCGTACCGTTTGCAGTATTTACAACAATTCCGGATTGTCCTGTTTTTTCCTTTATCTGCGCTGCAAATTGTGCAAGCTCCTCATACGTCTGCGGAATCTTAACGCTGCCGTCCTCATTTACAAGCCCTGCGTCCGTAAATAACTTCTTGTTGATATATAATCCCATTGTATAAGACGATTTAGGAATTGCATAATATTTTCCGTCCTTCATAACAAGCGACTTCAAAGAATCCTTAATCTGCTTATCATATCCGTATTTTTCAACTGCCGCTGTAATATCTGCGCAATATCCTGCCGAAACTATTCTGTTACATTCCGTAAAATATCCTTCGTAAAGTACAGGAAGGTTACCTGATGCCGCCTTAGCCATAAACGAATCCACGCTGAAGCTCCAGTTATCCGGTTCGATTGAAACATCACTGTTCGCTGTTTCAAAACGAGACTTTATATCCATATAATGGTCATACTGCTCCTTGTTTGAGTCTTCTTTAGGCCACGCGCCGACAGATATTTTTATTTTACCGTCCTCTGTTCTGTCGTTATTTGCCTGTTTTTGTGTACAGCCTGTAACACAAACTGCCGCCAATGTACAGGTTAGAAGTGAAGCAATTATTTTTTTCATCTTATTTCTCCTCTTTTCTTTATATTTTTGGTTTCAGCTTTCCCAATATATTTACTAATGATAGTTTACCACAAAAACCGCCCCAAAACTTGCAGTTTTAAGCACCAAAATATAAAAAAAATGCTTTGTTGGTTATTTTGAATATTATTATATGGATTTTAAGGAATTTTTTATGTGAAATTTACATACAGTTTACATTAAATTACAGCAAATATCGCATAAAACCGCAAAACAGGGCATAATATTTATCCTCTGTTTCAGGATAATTTATTATGCCCTGTTTCCTTAATTATTTGTATAAATA
>CAYUSE010000051.1:0-8803 GCA_964447095.1 uncultured Lachnospiraceae bacterium
GGGAGACATACAATATTGACTTAATCTCTCATCTTCCCGAAATTGTATGGGATTTGCCAAAAGACAAGCCTTCGCAAATCAGATATTTTTACCACGATTTAGTTTGCGAATTATTTACGCGCGCTTTTTCAGATAACTGCGGAAAGTGGTGCGCCGAGCACAACATTGCGCTTACGGGACATGTAATGGAAGAGCCGACCCTGCATTCACAGACGCACGCAATCGGCGAGGCAATGCGCGCATACCGTTCATTTGGCATACCGGGAATTGATATGCTTTGCAACCGGATTGAGCTTTCAACGGCAAAACAGGCGCAGTCCGCTTGTCACCAATACGGCAGAGAAGGAATGCTTTCAGAACTCTATGGCGTTACAAATTGGGATTTTGACTTCAGAGGGCATAAATTTCAGGGGGATTGGCAAGCGGCTTTAGGGGTAACGGTACGCGTGCCTCACCTTGCATGGGTATCAATGAAGGGCTCTTCAAAGCGCGATTATCCCGCGTCCATCCATTATCAATCGCCGTGGTATAAAGAATACCCGTATATAGAAAACCATTTCGCGCGCCTTAATACTGCTCTTACGCGCGGTAATCCAATCGTAAATGTCGGCGTTATACACCCGATTGAAAGCTATTGGCTAAAATTCGGTCCTTATGACAGAAATGCGGAAATTCTGCAGCAGCTTGAGGATAGTTTTTCAAATATTATAAATTGGCTTCTGTACGGAACTATAGATTTTGATTTTATAAGCGAGTCGCTTTTCCCGTCACAGTACGGGGGCTGCGCAAACGGCAAGCTTGCGGTCGGAAACATGAATTACTCCGTTATTCTTGTTCCTGCGTGCCTCACACTGCGCTCATCCACAGTCCATATATTGACTGAATTTATCCAAAACGGCGGACGGGTTATATTTATCGGCGATAATCCCAAATACGTTGACGCCAAACCGTCAAAGATTGCGGATGATTTATACCTGCTCTCAGAGCATATATCGGAAAATCGTGTGGCTGTTCTAAAAAGCCTTGAAAATATTCGTGATATATCAATCAAAAATGCCAACGGCTCGCCGTCTGACAATCTTATTTATAATCTTCGCTCTGACGGCGATGCGCAGTGGCTGTTTATCGCGCGCGCAAAACACCCTCCGATAAAGGACAACACAAATCCGCAAAATGTTATTATACAAATAAAAGGTGAATTTGAGCCTATTATTTACGATACTATTAGCGGAAATATTTTCCCTGTCGAATTTCATATCACAAACGGTATGACAGTAATCAAAAAAACATTTTACTCCAGCGACAGTTTACTTTTAAAGCTTCAAAAGCCGTCTAAGGCAAGCTTTAAAATAAAATCCGAAAATCATGCCGATATTCGGGAAATCCGTATTTTAAATACTGTTAATTTCAGCCGTGAGGAGGGCAACGTATATCTTCTTGACATGGCGGAATATTCACTCGACGGCGGCAAATCATATCACGAAGCCGAGGAAATTCTGCGTATTGATTTGGCAATCCGCCAAAAACTTAATTATCCTCTTGCCCATGGACGCGACATTCAGCCATGGGCTATTCCGCCCGAAAAAATCACGCAATTTCCTTGGCTTAAATTCAAGATTGAAAGCGAAATTGACATAAAATGCAGATTAGCATACGAGGAAGCGGAGGAAATAATTCTAAACGGAGAGAATGTCGCAATTTCCGAAATGGATTTTTTGTTGACCATGCTATAAAAACAACCGATATTCCCTCTCTTAAGGCAGGCACAAACGAGCTGCTTATCCGCGTGCCTATCGGCAAGCGCATAAGCATAGAAAATTTCTTCCTGCTCGTAAATTTTGATGTGAAGCTCCATGGCTGTGAGAAAAAAATCGCCGCTCCCTCCTCAAAAATCTGATTTGGCTCTGTTGTAAATCAGGGCATGCCTTTCTACGGCGGAAATATAACTTATAAAACAAAAATAAATCTGCCTGAAGGTAAGCTTGTTATACGCGCACATTACTACCGCGGCGCGCTTATCAGAGTACGTTTTGACGGCAAGGATTCGGGAATAATTGTATTCGACCCGTTCTCTCTTAATATAGGCCATATAGAAGCAGGCGAACATGAGGTGGAATTCACCTTGTTCGGCAATCGCATAAACACGTTCGGAGCGCCGCACAACTGCGGCGACAGGCTGAAACACGACGCTTGGTACGGACATAATATGTGGTACACAACAGGAGATGAATGGTCTTATGATTATCAGCTTCACGATATGGGCATTATGGCTTCACCCATATTTGAAATACAGGAAAACTGATTTCACGCAATTAAATTCAACAAAAAATCAATCAGCCTTTTTATAAGGCTGATTGATTTTTTATTTCTTTGTTTTAAATTCTATATTTTCTCCATCGGAAAGCGCGATAATATGTCCGTTCAAATCGGTTCGGTAAACCTTTACGTCCGCATCATTTAACTTGCTCAGTGTCTCCTTATGCGGATGTCCGTAAGAATTCCCCTTTTCGCAGGATATAACCGCATACTTAGGCATAACCTCGCGCAGAAATGGATATGAGGTAGAGGTGCTGCTTCCGTGATGACCAACCTTTAACACATCGGCGGATATATCATAACCGGCATTTAAAATATCCTGTTCCTCCTCCCGTTCAGCATCTCCAGTAAACAAGAAGGACGTATCGCCGTAAGTAACCTTTAAAACTATCGAATTATTATTCACATCATCATATTCATTTATCGGAGCGAGAATTTCAACACGGCTGCCGCCAAGCTCAAAGCTGTCCCCTGCCGATGGGATTTCGATTTCCCTGCCCTGCTTCTTGGCATAGCTTTTGAAATTTTTAAATACCTTCGTATCATGCTCGTCAACAGAGCAAAGCACATGGTCAGCCGCACATTCATGCAGCGCGCCCGAAAGTCCGCCGACATGATCCTCATGCGCGTGAGTGCATACCACATAATCAAGATGTTCAATTCCGCAGCCGCGCAAATATGAGACTATCAGATTAGAATCCGGCGCGTTTCCGCCGTCTATCAGCATACTGTGACCGTTTGATATTATAAGCTCACTGTCCGCCTGACCGACATCTATATAATGCGCCTGAAAATCTGCGTCATCATTAAGCTTTGTTGGCGCTTGGTATTGCAGTGCCGCAAAAACAGCAGCTAATATCGCAATCAATACCGCGGAATACAGCTTTTTACTTTTTGATTTCATAGTCCTATTCCTTTATATTTTTATTGTTTTGTCTTAGCATATAATATTCAATATTCTTGTATTCATCGAGCGCTTCCGATTTACCCTCGTCGTTATTATCCCAAGTACCGCTGCTGTCATAATGACCCATGGCATTTATCTGCGGAAACTGCTCTCTCACTTCGTCAAGAACTATGTTTACTTTGCCCTTAGGCAAACCCGCTTTTTCGAGCAATATATTTGAAAGATAATTCGGGCTTGTCAAAATACCGTTTTCACTTTCTATATCAAAGTTTGCCCAAATCATAAACGGAACCCTGTATCGCGCCAAAAGCTCCTCCTGCGTCAGATTATTTATTGTCTTGCCGAGCATCTCCTCAAAGAACTCCTGTTCAACCGCAGGCTGATGGTCTCCGAACATCATAACAATAATCGGTTCATCCCAATTTTGCAGATAGTAGAGAAGCTCCTCAAGCGCAATATCGCTTTCCTTTATAAGACTTAAATATTGCTCTGCCTCTTTATACGAACCCTCAAGATTTGTTATCTCAATGCTTGGCGTAAAGTCAGGATAATCACCTGTATATCCGCCGTGATTTTGCATTGTAACATTAAAAACAAACAGGCTCTCATCTGATTTTTTATTTACAAGCTGATTTATAACCGCGCTGTATGATGTGCGGTCGCTCATATAGCTTCTGATATACTCAAATTCGTTTTTATTCTGGTACTCACTCATATTGTCAATGCTTATAAAATTATCAAAGCCAAACAATTTATAAACCTTATCCCTGTTCCAGCACCGCGCAAAATACGGATGAACCGCAACTGTAGTGTAGCCCAATTTTGACATAAAATTAGGCAGCGAATATGCATACTCATTTTGTATATATTGCAGATACGGAGCTGAACCCGACGGTAAAAGTCCCATTGTCATACCCGTCAAGAATTCAAATTCAGTATTGCAGGTATATCCGCCGAACGGCGATACCAGCAGCTCTCCCTTTACCGTATTTTTCTTCAAGCTGTTAAAATACGGCATATATTCCTCATTTGTTTTAAGCTCGCCTAACACGTTTAAATCCGCAAAGCTTTCATTCATGATTACAAGTACATTGGGCTTTTTTCCGTTTACGGTATAGTCCGTTTGTATAGAATTAAGCTTATCCTCAACCTTTTCCGCGTCATAGCTTTCGGGGGGTTCGATTTTCATCGCCTTTGCGTTAAGGAAAAAGCTGAATAAAATTCCGTGTGTATTATTTGCGTGATACTGGTCGAATATATCCATATCAACATCAGAATAATTTATAGTCGAAAAAACACCTGCCAAAACAAGCGCGACAGCAGTTCCGCCTGACGCAAATATCAGATTTTTACGCTTAAACTTTGGATTATAGGCAAATTTCAAAAGCAGTGTAATCAGAAAAATAAGTACAACAGTTGATACAATCATAGGAGACTTCCATTCAAATGTATAATTCTCCGCCACCTTCATTGCCGTGCCTATCGCAAGGAAATCACTCGGAATAAGAGGTATTCCCCGAAGCATATTTACAACAAACGTCGCTATGCAAAAAACATAAGACAGCACAGACGTAATAATCGCAGACCACCTAAAGCTGCGCGTAATCACAAAAAATACTGCCATAATGGCGGTAAAGAAAAGTATATTCATAAAATATATACCGAGCCCAAACTCAGATGCCCCCGCAAAAAGCATTGATATATGCATACAGAAAAACGGAGTCAGGATAAAAAGTCCTATTGCAATTCCATTTTTAAATTTTTCAGAAAAATTGAATTTAAACGCTATAATGAACCAGACAGCAGCAGACAAAACATAAGATAGAATATAATTAAAATATTCAAAGTTCTCCTCGGTTTTAAACGCTCCGGTATTGATACTTATAAACGTCCATATTATAAGCGCCGTGATACTTGCCGCCGCTATTCTCTTTGTGTTTCCGATTTTAAACATAAATTATTCCTCTCGCACCAAATAGCCCTTTTTATCAAGCTCTTTTTCTATTAAATCAAGCGTATCTTCCGTTTTCGCCTTTACAGTGTGGTAATGATACCCTGATGTTATATTTTTAAGCGGAACAGAGCGTCCCGTACGCAGGCTTTCCAAATATTCCGATACATCAGAGCGTGTTGCAATATTCAGCTTAGCCTCAATTTTCCCGTATATTCTGTGCCACACAAACACATTTTCAACGCTTCCTCCCAAATCAACTATTGAACTAAGCTCGTCACCCACTTCGTCATCTGTGTGGACAATCTTAAAAATTCTTTCGGCTTTTTCCTCTTCATGCAGAACATAGCCCTTGTTAGTTGATAAAATATCAAATCCGTCAGTCTTTAATATGGAAATATCCTTTACAATAACCTGTCTTGAAACTCCGACCTTTTCTGACAAAACACTGCCCGACAGCGGATTTTGGGAATTTTTTATTAAATTTAAAATTTCTTCGCGTCTTTTGGCGCCGTTCATCTAAATCATACCCTTTCTAAATTAAATTGCGTGCAGATTTTTAAGCGATAAATCCATTATCGGCGCCGAATGAGTAAGCGCTCCGCTTGAAATATAGTCTACTCCTATATCTGTAAGTCTTGCGATGTTTTCGCGTGTAACATTTCCGCTGCATTCGGTTTCTGCCTTGCCTTTTACCATTTTTACAGCTTCCTTCATCATATCAACACTCATATTGTCAAGCATTACAATGTCTGCGCCTGCTTCAAGCGCCTCGCGGAGCATGTCAAGATTTTCAACCTCAACCTCTATTTTTCTTACAAACGGCGCGTATTCTTTTGCCAACTTTACTGCTTCCTTCACTCCGCCTGCCGCGCCGATATGATTATCCTTCAATAATATACCGTCGCTTAGATTATAGCGGTGATTGCAGCCGCCGCCGACCTTAACGGCATATTTTTCAAATATACGCATACATGGCGTAGTTTTTCTCGTGTCAAGAAGCTTTGTTTTGCTGCCTTTTAACAAATCTGCTATTTCACGCGTATAAGTCGCAATACCGCTCATGCGCTGCAAATAATTAAGAGCCGTTCTCTCTCCGGACAGCAGCACGCGTATATCACCCGTCACTTTTCCTATTAAATCTCCGTTTTTAACACAATCGCCGTCATTATAATTCATTTCAAATTCGGTATTTTCATCAAGTAAAGTAAAAACACGCTTAAATACATCAAGACCTGCAATTACTCCGTCCTGCTTGCAGATAAGCTCAACCTCGCCTTTCTGATATTTCCTCATTACAGAATTGGTCGTAATATCCTCACTTGTTATATCTTCTTTCAAAGCCATTTTTATAAGCTCATCCGCATTTAGCTTCATTGTTATATTATTCATGCTGCTTTTCCCTTTCTATTTCATCTAATACTATTTTTTTGTATTTTTCCGCATAATTTTCATAATCTTTCTTATTCAGCGTTATCGGCTTTCTGAATTTTATTTTTTCATTCTCTGCCGCAATTTGCGCTGCCGCACGCTTTGAAAACACAAGGCTTTCCAAAAGCGAATTGCTTGCGAGGCGGTTTCTTCCGTGAACGCCGTTACAGCTCGTTTCACCGGCGGCATAAAGCCTTTTCATTGATGTCAGGCTGTTTTCATCAACCTGTATTCCGCCCATAAAATAATGCTGTGACGGCACAACGGGGATACATTCCTTTGTTACGTCATACCCTTCCTCAAGACATTTTTTATAGATATTCGGAAAATGACTCTTGATTTTTTCCGACGGTATAGGCTTCATTGAAAGCCACACGTAGGGCTTATTGTCCTCCTTCATCTGCTTTAAAATAGCCTCTGTCAGCAAATCACGCGGCAGAAGCTCATCAACAAATCTGTTCATTTTTGCATTAAACAGAACTGCACCCTCGCCTCTTACCGATTCCGATATCAAAAACCGTCTGCCTTTCTTCGTTGAATAAAGCGTCGTAGGATGAATTTGTATATAATCTATATTTTGAAGCTTTATACCGTGTTTTTTGCAAACTGCAAGGGCGTCGCCCGTAAGATGACGGTAATTCGTTGAATTTTCAAAAAGTCCGCCTATTCCGCCCGAGGCAAGAACTGTGTAATCCGCTTCTATGCTCTCTATTTCGCCTTTTTTATCAAAGCCTATAATTCCCGCACATTCATTATTGCTTTCAATTATATCAACCATTGTAAAATTCTCAATAATTGTTACATTATCCAGCTTTTTCACATTTTCAAGAAGCTTTGACGTAATTTCTCTGCCCGTAATGTCCTCATGAAATAATATTCTCGGCGTCGTATGCGCCCCTTCTCTGGTATAGCAAAATTCACCGTCTTTTTTTTCAAATTCAACACCGTAATTCACCAAATCATTTATTATATCACGTGACGAGCGTATCATAATATCAACCGAGCGTCTGTTATTTTCGTAATGTCCCGCGCTCATTGTGTCCTCAAAATAGCTGTCATAGTCCTCTTCGTTCTTTAAAACGCAAATTCCCCCCTGCGCTAAAAAAGAGTCGCTTTTGTCAATCTCTGCTTTTGTCACCATCGTTATTTTTATATCACGCGGAAGATTAAGCGCGCAAAAAAGCCCTGCAACGCCTGTTCCCACAATGACTACATCTGTTCTCATATACTTCCTCCATGATGCTTATATAAGCTTCTGTTTCACCTTTGTACCATATTATACCACAGTGCTTTACAGGTGTCAAGTACAGGTGTAAAGTTATGTCTGGGGATTTCCTGCATCTGTAGGAGGAGCAAGTATTAGCTCTTTATTAAGAACCGATTATTAAAAAACAGACCGTAAAAATTAAGGCTAACCGTCAAAGGACAGTTAGCCTGTTTATTTTATTCGTATTTTATTGAACGTCATATTCTGCCGCTATTCTTTTACATAATTATATACGATATTTGCATTTTGCAAAAGCTCGTTACTCACGCCAATATCTATTTTGCCCCATTTTCTCTTACTGCCGCAATAATTAACGGCAGTTAAGCTTGTGCAGGACTGAAACGCATACTTACCAATGCTTGTGACGCCGTTTTCTATTACAACGGATTTTATATCGCTTAGCTTATCAGCCCACGGTCTGTCTGAAGAAGAATAATTTGCCATTGCGCCTGTACCGCTGATAGTCAGCGTGCCCGTTGCCTCATCAAAGTCCCATGTTACCGCGGGAATTAGGTCAAACTCCTCCGCCGTATCTGTGACGGGCTGCATATTGTCCTACCAGATAAACACCTTTGCAAGCGGCATTGCGCCAAAAAGCGACATAATCATTGTTACCGCCGTCATAAGCGATATTAGTTTTCGTTTCATTTTTTAAGTCCTCCCGTTACTGTTTCAGCTCGTAGCTGTGGCTACCCTCCACTATAAGTATCGGAGTAAGATTTAATTCCGCACGGATTTCATCTGCAACCTTCGCTATATCCTCATATTCAAGGAAGAACATATCATAAACAAGCGTCACATTTTCAACTGACTTGTTATCTTCCGTATATGCGCCATAGGCAACATGCTCTGTGTAACCAAAGCCTTTGTCTGTAATAACCTTACGGGCAATTTTCTGCGCTTCCTCTGTAGGAATAATCTGTGTGCCTGT
>CAYUSE010000052.1:0-8796 GCA_964447095.1 uncultured Lachnospiraceae bacterium
TATTTTCAATACCTTGTCGGAATTTGTGCTAAAACCTATCCCCGATAGCTTTTAGACTTTGGACGCAAAGCGTCATTTCTTTTTCGGAAAAAGAAACAAAAACAGCCTACACCGTAGGCAGAAAGGAAAATCGCAATGGCAATTTATCATTTTGAAGCAAAGGTAATTACACGCGGAACAGGTCGCTCGGTTGTAGCCGTTGCCGCTTATGCGTCCTGCTCAAAAATGTATAACGAGTATGACGGTATAATGCACGATTATGTAAGGAAACGCGGAAATATTTATAGTGAAATATTTTTACCGTCAAACGCGCCTATGAAATGGCAAGACAGAGCAGAATTATGGAACGCTGTCGAAGCTGCTGAAAAAAGCAAAGATAGCAGACTTGCAAGAGAATTGATAGTTGCCTTGCCTGTTGAATTGAATTTAGATGAATGGAAATCTATCTTACATAAATTTATTACAGAAAATTGCGTTGACAAGGGTATGTGCGCTGATGTAAACATTCACGATACAGACGGACACAATCCCCACGCCCATATTTTATTGACGGTTCGCCCTCTTGATGAAAAGGGCAAATGGCAAGCTAAAACACAAAAAGAATATCTTTGTAAGCGTGGTGATGAGGAACAAGGATTTACCGCTGATGAATTTAAGGCGGCTCAAGCTGACGGTTGGGAGAAACAATATCAATATTTTGTCGGCAAGAAAAAAGTATATATGACACCCTCTGAAGCTAAATCGCAGAATTTAGAACGAGCGTCCAAAAATCCGAAAAGTACACGATACGGCAGACAAAATCCTATATGTGCTGAATGGAACAACGAGGAACAAATCATAAAATGGCGTAAGGCGTGGGAAGATGTTACAAATCTTGAATTGGAACGGAAAAATATTACCGAGCGCGTCGATTGCCGCAGTTTCAAAGACAGAGGAATAGACGAACAGCCCACCATTCACGAGGGAGTTACAGCACGGATTATAGAAAAACGTGGAGGTGTTTCTGACCGTTGTAAATTGAATAGGCAAATTCGCAGGGACAACGCTTTACTTCGCGAGTTAAAAGAATTAGTAAATAATTTATCTGAAATAGTTGAAAATACCGTTGCTAAAATCGCCGAACAGTTAGAGAATATCCGCAACAATTTAATTACGCTAAAATATAAATTCATATTCAATAAAAAGCAGATAAAACAGGTTGAAGCGGAAAAACAGATTACACCGCATTTAATTAAACAATTCCGGGATTTGTCGGAAGAAACCGAGCAGAAAACAGCAGAGTATAAGCAAACCAAAGCTGAAAAGAACGCTTGTAGTCCGCTAAATATTTTTAGGCAAAATCAGCTATCAAAACAGCTTGAAGTCTTATCCAAGGAAATAAAGTCATTGAAATCAGATAAAGAATTTGTATTGTTTGAATTAGACTGTAAAACTGAAAATGATGTTAATATAGTAGAGCAGAATTATAAATACAACCTTAACGCTGCCGAAAAATTAAAAACTCGGAATACTGATTTACAATCAGAATACAAAGCAGAAAAAGCAAACTATATTGAAATCAAAAACAATATTTCGTCCGAAAATATATCAGCCGTACAAGCTGAACGCACAGAAATTCAAGCAGACGGAATACGGCAGACGCTCAGGGAATTAGAAAATATCTACAAAGGAAAATTTGATGATGATATATTTGCAGAAGCACAAACCGCTGTCAATGACGATTTGGGCGAAAAGCCTTTCAAAAAATCGCTTATACGACAGATAGAGCGAGGCAAGAAGCAACAGGAAAAGTCTATCCCCAATAAACACAGAAATCACGAAATTGAACGATGATATAATGATACAGCCTTTTTAATATTGACAATTTATAGGTTTTGTTATAATATTTAGTTATTGTGATTGCATTGTGAGACATACTGGAATTAATATATTTCCACTATATCATTTGTGATTTGGAGGTGTCTTAGTGTGTAAGAAGAAAAGTAATGAAAAGAGCGATGAAAATTTGTTCTTTGAAAAAGTAAAGGAGAGTATGTTAAAATTGTGTGAGAAAAATTCTGACATTGTTGAATTTCAACTCTTTAAGAAAAAGTTAGAACAAGCTAAATCTTTTGGAGATTTAGAAAAAAATTGTAAGTTTTAAAAAATTTTTGACAAAAATTCACTCTTTCGCAGTGATAATCGTTATTACAAAGTGTTCATTTATCACACTAACAATGCTATAATAAGCACGAAAGGTTGTGAGATAATGAACAACAAGTATAAATACGATTTTACTCTTGCAGGCAAACGTATTGCAACGGCACGCAAACTTGCAGGAATGACACAAGACCAAGTGGCGCGACGTTTAAAAATCGGCGTAAATCATTTATCAGAGATAGAAAGAGGTGTAGCTGGTCTTTCTATTGGTACTCTTATAGAGCTTGTAAAAATATTAAAGGTTTCATCAGATTATATTTTGTTTGGTGAGGACTTAGAAAATAGCCCGTTAAAAATAAATGCACAACCAATATCGCCGTATCAAAAATTATATCTTGAAGAAATAATAAATAATTTTATAACCTGTTGCTCTGATGAAAGGTGTTTTCCAAAACACTCAAAGAGTGATTATGCTGATAAACAGTAAATAAACTTACAATAGAAAAATACTTTCCGAAAGAGAGATGATAAAATGACACTATACATAGCTTTGTGTGATGATGAAGTGTCAGATATGACACATGAAAAGGAACTTATAGAAAAAGTATTACCCACTGTTACAACCAACATTAAATGGAATATTGATGAATTTATATCTTCTGAGGATATGTTAAATTCCGATAAAACCTATAATATGGTTTTTCTTGACGTGGAAATGGACGGTTTAAATGGCATTGCGACAGCGGAAGCACTACATAAAAAAAGTCCGTCAACTTTAATTTTCTTTGTTACACATCACGAGGACTATATGGACGAAGCTCTGGATAATCACGCTTTCAGATTTTGGACAAAGCCTATTAGCGAAACAAGGCTTATGTATGGCATAGAAAAAGCAATTACGAAAATCAATGCGTATAAAAGGAACATAGAAGTTACTGTTTCAAAGAAAGCAGTAAAAATACCTTTGAGGGATATAATATACATTTATCATACTAACAGATTAACGTATGTTGTTACTATACAAGAAACAGTAGAAACACATGATACATTCCAAAGTTTAATAGAACAATTGACAGATGATTGTTTTGTTGAAACACATGGAAGTTGTTATGTGAACTTAAACTATGTTTCTGACTATGACAAAACCGACATAATATGCGAATATAACGAACAAATTTATAAACCATATATTTCAACAAGAAAATATTCAGCCTTTAATAAAAGGTTTAGAGAATGGAGTGGTGATTTACAGTGACAATTAGTATTGGCTACACATTAGGACATTTATTGGAATTTCTATTATTTATATATTTTTCAAATACAAGTTTTTTTCCGCGAAAGAACTATATACAAAGTAATCTTATATCATTATGCGGGTACATTGCATTGTTTGGGATAGGGTTAATCGGTAAACCTCCTATTTCTATAATGTCGTTTTTTATAATTAATGTGTTCTTGCTTATATATTGTTATAACCTTGGATTTTGCAACGCAATATTTTACAGTCTTATGCTTGATATGTTCTCATGTATCGGAGAATATGTTTGTATGTATATCTTAAATATGAAATATAGTAACATCTGGGAAAAACTTATATTTACGCAATATCAAACTGCTGTTACAGTGATAGGCGGCAAACTCATATATTTAGCAGGTATTATATTCTTAAAATCCTTTATGAATAAAAAAATGGTATATGAAAGTAAAACACCATTGATATTAGCGTTTGTTCCCATATTGACAATAGCCTGTATGACTGTGCTTATGTCCTTAGATATGAATAATCTAATATTTTTATTGTTTTTTGTTGCTCTATCTGCTATGAATTTTATTGCTTTTTACGTCAATTTTAATTTAAGCAGGAAAAATTTTGAGATAAGAATTTTGCAGGAGAAGTTATCTGAATATCAATTACTATCCGAAAAATATGAAAATACAAAAATAATGCGCCACGATTTTCATAAGCAATTAGATGTGCTGAAAAATTTGATAACAGAAGATAATGCGCAAGCAAAAGAATATATGCAGCAAATTCAATTTTCTCAAAGAGAATTAGACTACACTCAATATACAGATAATAAAATTCTTAACATTCTTTTTGCTCAAAAGGTAAAAGAATGCCACGCAAGAGGAATAGAAATACATATACATTCCAAAGCTCCCACACTGTCTTTCATATCGGACATTGACACAGTAGCAATCTTTTCAAATATGCTTGATAATGCCATGGAAGCAGTAGAACAATCCAAAAAGAAAGAAATCTATGTGGATTTATATACAGTAAATAAAAGATATTCTGCCGTAAAAATTGAAAATTATGCTGATAAGGAGCCGGTTATACTTGACGGAGAACTTCGAACACAAAAGAAAAACAATGATGTTCACGGAATAGGAATAAAGAGTATAAATAACGCGTTAAAAAAGTATAGCAGTGAATTGACATGGAATTATGATAAAGAAAGAAAATTTTTCAAGGCGGTAGTTGTCATTCACATTCCAAATCAAAAAAATAGCATTTAGACATGATTATGATAGCATTTAGACAAAAAGGGTTGTCAAGTAAAAAAAAATAATTTATACTATACAATATTAAAACAAAAGGAGGATAAAAAAATGAAAAATGGTTTGTATAAGGTTATGGCTACTCTTATAGCAGCAATACCTGTTGTAGCGGCTTTCGCCGTTACAGTCAGTGCAAATAATATTGCAAGTCCTAATTTTGGACAACCTGTTCCGCCAAAAAATCTAAAAGAATACAGAAAGTTTTAAGATATGTTCCATAAGATTTCAGAACGAATTATAGCGTATGCGATAAAAAATAACGCTTTAGATAAAGGCAAGGCAGAGGAATACATATATGGGTTGGAAATAAGTCTATCTGTATTAGCAAGTTATCTTTCTGTCATATTAATAGGAATTTTAATGAGTATGCTGTGGCAATCCGCATTATTCTTATTTATATTTGTTTCAGTGAGACGATTTGCGGGAGGATTTCATTTCAGCTCACAGATAGTATGCTATTTATCTATGTGTATTATATGTCCTGTTATTTTACTGATTATAAAGTATAGTGGAAACAACATTGTGATTTGCTCTGTAATAATGGCAGTATCAACAGTTATATTACTTATACTTTCCCCCGTTCCTGCGATTGAAAAACCTCTGGACATAAAGGAAAAAATCGTTTACGGAAGAATTACGCGGATAATGATTATAATTATAGCGATTATCTACGCAGCATTATGTTTCTTTCATCAATTATATATTATGAAAATAATTGCTATAACTATATGCACAGTCGCTATATTCGAAATTGCAGGAAAAATAAAACATAATCTGTATAAAGGCGAAAAAGCAGTATCATAAAAGATATTGCTTTTTTCGTATGCTGACTTAATTTTTATAAAAAACAACATTTAGACATGATTATGGTAGCATTTAGACAATGTATATTGACACCATAAATTTCTTGTCATATAATGCAGATATAAGCAAGACAGCTTATTATATATCCCCTCACAACCAATCACAATACGGTATTCAATCCTGCGGGATATATAGTAAATTGTTTATAATCTATAAACAGGGATTGAATACATACGAAACGGTGCATTATCTAATCCAGACAGTTTGTAAAATATGAATATGCACGATAATTGCTATTTCTCAATGTTAGTTTGGTGAACTTATCACATAGGGAGCGAACCCGATATTTTGATGTTGCAGAAAAGCATATATCAAGCCGACAAAAATGATACGCGTATCGGTGTATGACGGTTTTATGAATTTTCTATATAGATAATGCAAGGTTTCAAAAACAAAAATACAAATATAAGGCTGATTTTATGTTAGATATAAAACAAGAGATACCCTCAATCTTAAATCTTTGCTGACCTGCTGGGATAAAAGATATATAGAGTACCTCTCTTATACCTCAGTATATACAAATTCCTTTGATTTGTCAAGTGATGTGTAAGAGCTTGTTTTATGAAAGCAGGCGAATTGGCGTTATGACAAGAAAGGACGGTTTTTATTATGAAACTAAGAAAAATTATTACAATGGGTTTGGCTGCTATTATGGCAGTATCGGTAATGAGTATCAACGTATTTGCAATGAGCGATATTTGTGACGAAAATGGTAATATTATTGGTCACGAATATACTGCAGAGGACATTAATTGGGAAAAGTTGGCGCAGAGACCTGCTTTATACACAACATACGCAATGACTGCTTCACAACCTACATATAGTTCGGCACTGAACTTAGCATCAAGAGATATAGAGCAGAGTTTTTCCTTGTCAGCCAGAAATTTTAAATATTCTAAAGCGTGGTACAACTCAGGTGATGAAGTTGGTGTGTTTCTGAATGATTTTTCTACAAATGCAAAGAGCTTTAATTTTAAAATATATAAAATTGCATCTGACGGCACATTAACGCAGGTAAAAAACCTTACACCAAGCATATCTGACGCTGTCGCTGTATCATTTGGTGATTTGACGTCAAATAACAGATATTGTTTAAAGATTACTAATAATGCTACATTTTCTACAACAGGTTATCCTGTTATTACAAATGATATAAGTCAGTTTTTCAATTAAGTACTAAGAGGAGTATCGATATGAAAAGAAATTTATTAGTAATATTAATTATTTTATCCATGATTAGTTCAGCTTCTAGTGTATTTGCAGCAGAAATTCTAGTAAAGGTAAACGGTGAATCTGTCAGCTTCTTTGATGCTAAGCCGTTTATAGACGAAAACGACCGCACGCAGGTGCCAGTAAGGGCAATAGCTGAATCGATAGGCTTTAATGTGTCTTGGAACGAGGAAACAAAAACTGTTTCTATATACTCAGACACGTTAAGCTGTGATTTTATAATCGGTTCGCCGACAGCTACAGTTAAACATAAAGAAAATAACGGCGATAACAGCTATAGTGTTATAAATATGGACACAGAAGCGTTAATAGCGGCTGATCGCACCTATATACCCGCGGCGTATCTTGCACAGGCGCTTTCTATGAAAGCCGAATGGGACGCTCAGTCACAGACTGTTACAATGCGTCCGTTTACGGACGAAGAATTATCCAAACCCTTTGCAAGCGACGTAAATATGCCCGCATGGCTATTTGCCGAGGGGTATGAAGAAGGAAGCGTCCCAAAACATCTAACAAACGCCCTGTCAAACAGTAATGTCTTAAACGGAAACGGATTTCCGCTTGATACAGAAACTGACTATATTAATAGCATAGATATATCCGACAAAGTATTCAAAATGCCTTTTAGTTTCTATTGGAAAGATACAGAAGACGAAAATACTTATATAGAATCCCCTGTATTTGACAAGTGCAAAAATATTGCAGTAAAAGCAGAAATTGACAGTGACCCTGTATGGCTGACAATTTCAGTATGGGGTATTGGTGAAAACGGCGACAGTTTCTTCAAGAATACGCGCAAATGGCATGCGTTTATGGTTGATAAAAGCGCAACCGTGGATTTTAACGACCTTGACCCAACATTGAAATATTATGTTCAAGTAAAATATACATATCAATATACTCCTAAAATCACAAATGTAAACGGCACTGTTTCAGTTGCCACATATTAAGCTTGAATATGCACTATGATAAATGTTACTTAATAGTACGGTAATTTTAGACCATGGTGTAATACACTATCCCTATCCGTTTCATTACAGAAGTGCTTAACAGCTAATTGTATTTCTTCTTGCTTTACAAATACAACATGATATAATAAAATTGTTTGCTTTTGTAATAAGGAGTGAACGGTAGTTGCAGAAGCAGATTAATAGCAAACTATGTGCTATTATGGGATTATAGGGACTAACAAAAAGTCGGACTTGTCAATTTATTTGACATGTTCGGCTTTTTTATATCGTTTTGATTTATATATATTGAGGATAAATAGAACTGCATTTTGATGGTATGTGATAAACTATACGCGTATCCTTGTTTTAATCAAATTTGCAATCAAAAAAGTAAGTATTATGCAGTCTGTAAGATTTAATTTCTTTCAGACTGATTACTTTTAGTATCTATACATTTGTTATTTAAAAATTTTTTTCAAAAAATATTTCATTTACCCTTGACAACACAACTACTACCCTTTTTGCGATTTTTTGTGGCTTGTGCGCTGCCAAAGCTACAAAAAATATTTTGGGAACAGCTCCCAAACCCAGATAAAAATACGGAGGTAAACTATGCAGAACAGAAAAAGAAATGTACAAATTAAATTTTGGGTAACAGAAGAAGAACGGGAACTAATTAAGCTAAGAATGGCGCAACTTCCAACACAGAATATAGGCGCATATATGCGTAAAATGGCAATTAACGGACTTATAATTTACACAGATACAAGCGATATAAAAGAGATGAATAAAGAGTTGCACTCTATCGGTGTAAATGTCAATCAGATTGCAAGACGGGTTAATGAAACAAATTCAATTTACAAAGAGGATATTACGGAATTAAAAAATTATATGGACGAGATATGGAAACTGCAAAGAAAAATTTTATTGTCATTGCCCGAAGTTCCAAAGGTAGTCCATATATAAATTCATTTAGGCGTTATATACAGGCCGACGCAAATATTTTCATACGCTTTACCGGCTGGGCGCGCAAAACTTCTTTTGATATAAT
>CAYUSE010000053.1:0-8785 GCA_964447095.1 uncultured Lachnospiraceae bacterium
CGCCGACAAGCTCGTCGCCCGTTTTTAAGTTGAACCGCCTGATTTGCACGGGCGATACATAAATGTCGTTCGCGCTTGAACGGTAATTCTCAACGCGCATAAAGCCGAAGCCGTCGTTCATTACGTCAAGTATGCCCTTTACCTCAACAACGTCTGCGGGACGCTCGCGTTTTTTCGGCTTTTGCTTTTTCGCTTCCTCTGCTATCTGCTCTCGTTTTTCGCGGATTGCCGCAATAAGTTCATCTTTTTTGTAGGCATAAATTTTATCAATTTCCAAACCCTGTGCAATTTGCTTTAATTCCTCTTTTGTTTTGCGTTCAAGTTTAATTCCGTCTTGCATAAAACACCTCTCTGTTTAATATTTGTTACATGTTCTTTTCTTTTTAATAAAATATGTTGAAAATTGCAGAATAATAATATATAATGAATTAGTTGGAGAAATCCAACCGGAAAAGGTAATCTCGGAATGAACATTCCGTGGACGGCTCGCCCCAACCCCATTTTATTACGGAAAGGGGGTGTTGCTTATGAAAAAATACATATTAAGAATTGTAATTTTTATAATTATATTTTTAATAATTTTTCAGACAAAAGCAAATTAGTCGCCCACACCGTCAATGTAGCGACTAATTTTTAGTCCTGATTGGCGAGCCGTTCAAACGGATTGCCTTTTTCTGTTATTATTATATATCCGAAACCGTATTTTGTCAATAAAAATTCTTGATTTTTTTAAAAATATATGTTATAATATTTATTGCGAAACACAATTGAATAAATGTATATCTTATAATTAGTGTTTTTTTTTATTATTATTACGATAAAAACACGTACTTTTTATAATTTAAACCTGTTGTAAGATAAAAATCATTTATTCAATTGTTTAAATTGTGTTTCGCGACATTGAAGTATCGTGTTTTTTAATGCGTTACTTCGGTGGCGCATTTTTTTATGTTAAAGGAGGGCAGAAAACTGTAAGTATGTCGGCTTACATAAAAATTTAATATTTGTTTGGCACTGAACCCCCGTTTTTATAACGGGGGTTCTCTTTCTGCCCTCCAAAAACGTCAGATTAGTCGTCAAGCATAACCGCGCCCTGAATTGCGGAGGAAACAAGCTTTGAATAGCGTTTTAAATAACCCGTCTTAACCTTCGGCTCATTCGGCGTCCAGCCGACTTTACGCTTTTCCATTTCCTCGTCCGAAACCTTAACATTGAGCTCGCATTTGTCAATGTCAATCTGGATAATATCGCCGTCCTTAACGAACGCGATAGGTCCGCCCTCAACAGCCTCGGGCGAAACGTGACCGATAGCCGCACCGCGCGTCGCTCCCGAAAAACGTCCGTCGGTAATAAGCGCAACGTCCTTGTCAAGCCCCATACCGCAGATTGCGGAGGTCGGCGACAGCATTTCACGCATACCCGGTCCGCCCTTGGGGCCTTCATAGCGAATAACGACAACATCGCCCTTTACGATTTTGCCCTCGTAAATTGCCGCGATTGCGTCCTCCTCGCTGTCAAATACCTTAGCGGGGCCCTCATGCTGCAGCATTTCGGGCGCAACCGCGCTTCTCTTTACAACCGAGCCGTCAACCGCAAGATTGCCTTTTAGGACAGCAATTCCGCCTGTCCTTGAATACGGCTCGTCAATCGGACGGATAACGGTGTAGTCCGTAACCTCATGGTCTTTTATGTTTTCACCCTGTGTTTTGCCTGTGACGGTGATTGTGTCAAGCTTTAGCAGGTTCTTCTTTGAAAGCTCATTCATAACCGCCGTAACGCCGCCTGCCGCGTATAAATCCTGAACATGATGCTCGCCCGCGGGCGCAAGATGGCATAAATTCGGCGTTTCCTTACTGATTTCATTCGCGTAATCAAGCGTAATCGGCGCGTGAGCCTCATGCGCGATTGCGGGAAGATGCAGCATTGAGTTTGTCGAGCAGCCCAGCGCCATATCAACTCTCAATGCGTTATAAAGAGCGTCGGGAGTTATAATATCTCTCGGCTTTATGTCCTTTTCAAGCAGCTCCATAATCTTCATGCCCGCATGCTTTGCAAGGCGTATTCTCTCCGAATAAACCGCAGGAATTGTGCCGTTACCGGGAAGCGCCATACCAAGAACCTCGCACAGACAGTTCATTGAGTTTGCCGTAAACATACCCGAGCATGAACCGCAGGACGGACAAGCCGCTTCTTCAAGTTCAACAAGCTCCTGCTCGTCAATATTTCCTGCCTTAAACGCGCCGACTGCTTCAAAAGTCGTGTTAAGATCGCGGAACTTGCCCTTGAAATTCATCGAAAGCATAGGTCCGCCCGATACAACAATTGCCGGTTTATTAAGTCTTGCCGCCGCCATAAGCATACCCGGTACAATCTTATCGCAGTTCGGAATAAGTACAAGCGCGTCAAAGCCGTGCGCAATTGTCATAGACTCAATCGAGTCCGCAATAAGCTCGCGCGACGCGAGAGAATATTTCATTCCCACATGACCCATTGCGATACCGTCGCATACGCCGATTGCAGGAAATTCCACGGGCGTTCCGCCTGCCATTCTTACTCCTGCCTTAACCGCCTCGGCGATTTTGTCAAGATGGATATGACCCGGGATAATCTCGTTTTTCGCGCTTACAACGCCGATAAGAGGACGGCTGATTTCCTCGTCCGTAAAGCCCGACGCCTTAAAAAGCGAGCGGTGCGGAGTTTTCTCCAAGCCCTTTTTTACTATATCACTGTACATTTTTTCATCACTCCTTTTAAATTTTCATAATTAACTGCAGTAATATATTATAATTATATAAATATTTAACAAGATAAGATTGCTCAATCATTGAATGTATTTCATGTTCCTCGGGAACAACAGATACAATCGCAAGAAGAATACATATAATTGCCAGAGCGTTTATAATTCCCAAAACACCGCCTAAAATTCCGTTTGTCTGGCTTATCAGCGGCAGCTTTGCAATACTGTTTAGAATAACAAACGCAAACCATAAAAGCAGGCGTATTATGATAAAAAGCCCGACAACCGCTATGATTTTCAGCATAAGCATTGTAAGCCGTCTTGCAAGCTCGTTTGTGTTTTTGTTTACCGTGCCATTCAAATTATTATAAAGCTCGTCGGAATTAACTGATTTCATCATTTCTTTCATTATATAATCGGGAATTGCATGAGTTTCTTCCTCTTCATTCTCCTCGCCTTTATCAGGATTTTCAATCTCAATATGCAGACTTTCCGATACTGAATTATAGAGATTATCCGCTATCGGCGTTCCTGCAAGGTAATTTACTGTCGGAGTTTTAAGCGCGATTACAAGAACAATTGTCGCAATAAGCGCTGTCATTTTCCAGACCGATTTTACAAGCCCCTTTCTCATGCTTATTGTAAAGGAAATAAGAATAATCGCAACCGCTATTATATCCAAAACCATGTTTATCACATCCTTACAAGCTCTATGCTGTTTGAATAAACAACCGCAACCGTATTTTTATCCATAAGCATCATTTCTCTTATGTCCATTGACGCGGTAAATTTCGCCATCTGCTTACCGCCTATTTTGCCGTATAAAATATCTCTTCCGCTGTTGAATACAATATAATTATCATAAATATCCGCAAAATCAGGAATTTCATCGGAAGATATCTGATGTCTTAACGTATCGCCCGAACCATAGATATTTATAAGAGGGATGTTTGACGCGTCAAACACAAGAATTTTATTACCGTTTTCATCTATAGAATAATGCGTGAACTCGGCATTGTCAAAACGCTTATCGTAAAGTATTCCTCCGCCTGATGTAAGCCCCGCGATACAATTGTCGCCAAAGGCGTGAACAGTGTCGCCGATAAAACGCAAATCAAACAAAATTGTGTCCTCAAAAATTATCTGCGCATAGCTTTCTTCTTCGTTTATATCAAAGAACTGAACTGTTGATTTTACCTGAAAATCCGTATTTAAAAGAGACACGGCAATTCTTCGCGAGGAAGCGGAAATATGCGCGCTTATAATGCTGTCGCTTCCTGATGCCCATGAGAAAATCTGGTTTCCTTCCTTATTAAAAACAACAAGTCCGCCCTTAAAAGAAGCTTTATCCGTAACGGCTAAAATATCACCGTTCGAGGATAAATCACACATTACTATGCTGTCCTCCGTATCGGCAGTATAAATCAGCTTGCTGTCATAATAAAGGCAAAGCTTTGTACCGCCGTTTTCGGCAAGCAAAATATAATGTCCTGCCGATTTTATAATCGGGTCAACTATAAGCGTGTTAGTTTCCCAAACAGTGTTGCCGTTTGAATCAATAAGACGCATATAGTTTGCATTTGCAAAAATGAGCCCGTCATTATATACAGCAAAAACAGATTCGCCAGCTTTTTCAACGGGGACGGTAACGCTCTTGTCAAGCGGCGCGTTATATGGTGAAACGCCCTTTATTGTGCCATCCGTCTTCGTATCGTCCGAAGAAATGTCAATACCGAGATTTGATAAAACCGTCGTCGCGTTTTTCATGAAATTATGTTTATAACTTCCGATAAAACCCGTATCAACCGTAACAAGCAAAAACACCGTCACCATTAAAACAAGTGTGACAACCGCAATTATTATAATCTGCTTTTTTGTAAAGGTAAACTCTTCATTTTGTTTTTTGCGGTTTAAGCTGATATCGCCAAGCTCCTCTAATGCCGCGAGGCTTTCAAGACTGCCTGTATCATCTTCGTCTGAAGGCTCGTCCCCTGCGCTCTCCGCGTCTTCACTTTCTTCCTTGTCCTCTTCCTCTGTTTCTTCATTGTCAGATTTTTCAGAAGCTTCATCGCTCACCGCTTCCGTAAAGGCTTCATCGTCTGTTTTCTCCTCGTCTTCCGCTTCCTCCTCTTTATCCGTCTGCTGATTTTCCGACGTCTCCGAATTTTGTTCTTCGTCTGCGCTATCGGTTTTTACAGGAAATTGAATTATCTTTGTATCTTCCTCATTCGTTTCGGTATTGCGCTTTTCCTCTATAATCTCAACAAGTTCGGGCGCAGCATTATCAGGTGTTTTATCAGGCATGGTATCGGGCAAATCCTCGGGATTTTCAATGTCTGTATCATCATTATTTTCATAATACTTGATAATCTCGTTTATCGCCTTTTGATTTATTTCGTCCTTCAATAAAACACCTCCTTTAAAAACAGTCCTTTTGCAGGCGCGGTTATTCCAGCTCTTGTACGGTCACATGACGCGATAATATCTGCCATATCAAGAGGGTCGATTTTTCCGCTGCCAACAAAAACAAGCGTTCCTGCTATAATTCTCACCATATTATACAGAAAGCCGTTACCTGTTATATCAATCGTAATCAGACCGTTACTTTCCGTAATATCAAGCGAATAAATTGTTCTTATTGTTGTTTTAACCGTAAAGCCGCTTGAGGCAAACCCTATAAAATCATGCTCGCCCAAAAAAGCTTCCGCGGCTTTTTGCATATCGCCAATATTCAGCTTATATTTGCAGTGCCATGCGTATTTTGTTAAAAACGCATCATCAAATTCCCTGTTTAAAATTTGATACACATATCTTTTTTTAACAGCGCTGTCGCCGGCATGGAAATCCTCCTCCGCAAGCTCCGCATTAAAAACGCGTATATCCTCGGGTAAATGCGAATTCAGCGCATGCGGAATTTTTTCAATCGGGATATTGGTACCGATATGAAAATTGCAAACGTAATTAAGAGCATGAACACCTGCGTCTGTTCTTCCGCAGCCTGTTACAGACGTTTTTTGACGCGTAATTTCAAACACGGCGTTTTGCAAAAGCTCTTGCACCGTAATGCCGTTCGGCTGTATCTGCCAGCCGTGATAATTTGTGCCGTCATACTGAAGATTTAGCTTAATGTTCATTATACCATAGCTCCCATTAAAATTCAATTACAAATTCTGCCGCAAGTAAAATTAAAGCGCAAAATACAAAAACCGTTAATCCCAAAGCATCAAAACCCGTCAAATGCAGCTCATTTAAGCGTGTACGGGTTTTACCGCCGTAGCATCTTGCATCCATTGCCGTGGCAAGCTCGTCCGCGCGTCTAAACGCGCCGATGAACAGAGGAATGAGAATAGACACTGTCGCTTTTGCGCGCTTTATTATACCGCCCTCGCCAAAATCCAAGCCTCGCGAAAGCTGCGCTTTTCTGATTTTATCAGCCTCCTCCGCAAAGGTCGGAATAAATCGTATTGCGATAGACATCATCATCGCAATATCTCGCGTTGGAACTTTAAAAAAACCGAGCGGCTTCATCAGACTTTCAAGCGCGTCAGTCAGCGTAATCGGCGGAGTAGTAAGCGTCAGAAGCGACGCCCCTGTCATTAAAAACAGCAGTCTTGCGCTGAGAGTAATAGCTGTATAAATACCCTCTCTTGTTATGGTGAGATGAAAAACGGGCAAAACCGCCGCAGATTCACCCGGCACGGCAAAAAGGTCAATAACCGCCGTAATAATCAAAATCCATAGCACAGGTTTTACGCATTTTATAATAAACCTCACGGGGATTTTGCTGATTAAAACCAGCAGAACCATAAATATTGCCGCCATGATATATGAAAAGATATTGTTTACCGTAAACAGCAGCGCTATGTATGCGATTGTAAATATTATTTTGAGCCGCGCGTCAAGCCTGTGCAAAGGCGATGACGCGGGATAATATTGTCCTATTGTGATGTTTTTAAACATTATGCTCTCCTTAATTTCAAAATCACCTCAACTGCCTTATCCACCGTATAAATCCCCTCAGGAATGTCATAATACTGCCGTAATTTATTGGCAATGCGCGTAATCTCGGGAACATTCAAGCCGATTTCCGCCAATCTTTCGCTGTGTGAAAAAACCTCGTCAACCGTTCCTGTAATTTCAACCTGTCCGTCATTCATGACGATTATATTATCAGCTGTTTTTGCAACATCCTCCATAGAATGGGAAACGAAGATCACTGTTATATCCGATAAACCTTTAATGAGCTTTAAAATTTCATCTCTGCCCGAAGGGTCAAGCCCTGCAGTCGGCTCATCAAGAATAAGAATGTCAGGGCGCATCGCAAGAACTCCTGCGATTGCCGCGCGTCTTTTCTGACCGCCTGACAATTCAAACGGTGATTTTTTTAGTGTATCCTCATTTAGTCCGACAAGCCGCGCCGCCTCATTGATGCATGCTTCAATATTATCAAATCCGAAATTCCTTGGAGCGAATGCTATATCATCAAAAACAGTTTCCTCAAAAAGCTGATATTCGGGATATTGAAAAACTATCCCGACCGTTTTCCGCAGAACTTTTGGTTTTATGCCGTTAATATTTTTTCCGTCTATAAAAATATTGCCCGACGACGGCTTTTTTAAGCCGTTAAGATGCTCAATAAGCGTTGATTTTCCGCTGCCCGTATGACCGATAATCGCAGTAACCGCATTTTTCGGAATTGTCAGATTTATATCTTTAAGCGCATGACGCTCTTCCAATGTGCCGCGTCCGTAAATGTAGTTTAAATTTTTAATTTCAATCATTTGCTCTCACCTAAAAATCTCCTGATTTCTTCTGCCGCCTCGTCTGATGTCAAAATATCCTCCCGAACATCAAAGCCGTTCTTTCTGAGATTATTCATAAGCTCCGCCGGCTGAGGAACGTCAAGACCGAGAGCCTTTATCATATCCGCGTTTTTAAAAATCTCGCGAGGAGTATTATCAAGCGCGATTTTGCCGTTATCCGTTACGATTACGCGATCGGCGTCAACTGCCTCTTCCATATAATGCGTGATTAAAACAACCGTTATTCCTTTTTCGCGGTTAAGAGAATGAATTGCCGATATAACCGCCGCGCGGTTTTTCGGGTCAAGCATAGCAGTCGGCTCGTCAAGGACAATACATTCGGGATTTGCCGCGAAAGCCGCCGCAATTGCAATAAGCTGTTTTTGACCGCCCGATAAATTTGCAACGGCGGATTTCGCATATTTTGTCATATTCATAGCCGCCAGACTTTCGTTAACACGGCGGCGGATTTCCTCAGACGGCACGCCCAAATTTTCGGGCGCGAACGCAATCTCGTTTTCCACAATCGCCGCGACTGCCTGATTATCGGGATTTTGGAATACCATCTGAACCGTACGGCGGATATTCAAAATCTCATCTTTGTTTTTTGTATCAGTATTTTTCACGTAAACCGCTCCGCCCGACGGAAGCAGAATAGCATTAAAATGCTTCGCAAGAGTTGATTTTCCGCTGCCGTTTCTGCCGAGAATGACGGTAAAGCTTCCCTTTTTTATATGAAGGTCAATATTCCGCAAAATTTCATTATTTCCGTAGGAAAACGACAGTTTTTCCGTCCTAATCATTCTGCCACCTTACGCTTATACCGCACGGCAAAATCAAATTATTTGATGTCATTCTAAGACCGATTTCATCTGCCGTTACCCGTCCGCCGAATTTCCGCGCCATTGTCATGGAAAGCACATTTATAAGCACCTGCGCGCTCAGTCCCGTTGTATATGAATTTATAAGGAAAAACAGCGGATTGTCCGATAAAATTTTCATGCAGTCCTCAATCAGCAGATAAAGCTCGTTTTCGATTTTCCAGACCTCACCCGACGGACCTCTGCCGTAGGAGGGCGGATCCATAATTATTGCGTCATATTGTCTGCCGCGGCGAAATTCACGCGCGACAAATTTCTTTACGTCATCTACAATATATCTTACGGGCTTATCGGCAAGTCCCGAGGATATTACATTTTCCTATGCCCATGTAACCATACCTATTGAAGCGTCAACGTGAACAACA
>CAYUSE010000054.1:0-8499 GCA_964447095.1 uncultured Lachnospiraceae bacterium
ATCTTGGAACAGACGGAATACAGCCGTTTATAGAGGACTGCAAAAGATATGATAAGGCGATTTTCTCGCTTGTGAAAACATCAAATCCGTCCTCTGGCGAATTTCAGGATAAAATCATGGACGGTAAAACACTTTTTGAAACAGTTGCAAATCGTGTGAACGAATGGAATGAGGACACAATCGGCAAAAGCGGTTATGGTGCAGTCGGCGCAGTTGTCGGAGCAACATATCCCGAACAAGCTAAAATATTAAGAAGCGTAATGCCGAAATCATACTTCCTTGTACCCGGTTACGGCGCGCAGGGCGGCGGAGCGCAGGGTGTCAAACCGTGTTTTAATGCGAACGGTCTCGGAGCGATTGTAAATTCATCGCGAGGAATTATGTGCGCTTATAAAAAGGGTGATTGGAAGGAAGAACAATTCGCTGATGCGGCAAGACAGGAAGCAATAAGAATGAAAAATGATTTAAACAACGTGCTTTAATAGGAGAGTTAATATGAAAACAACAGAAAACTGTAAATTGATTTCTAAAAAAGAAATATGCAAGGGCGTTTTTGAATTTGTGATAGAAAGCGAAAACATAGCGTCATCTGCTAAATGCGGTCAATTTCTGCATATCGACTGCGGCAGCGACACGTTTTTGCGCCGACCGATAAGCATTTGCGACTCGGAAAACGGAAAAGTACGCTTTATATTTGAGGTAAAGGGCAAGGGCACAGAGGCGCTTTCAAAATACGAGGTCGGCGATTATATAAATGTAATGGGACCTTTGGGGCACGGCTTTGAAATAAAGGATGAATTTAAAAATCCCGTGATTATCGGCGGCGGAATAGGCGTTTTTCCTCTGTATAAGCTGGCGAAAAAGCTTAAAAATGCAAATGTGTTTCTCGGGTTCAGAAGCGCTGACAGAGTTGTAATGGAAAAAGAATTTGAGGCTGTTTCTAATATGACGATTGTCGGAACGGACGACGGAAGCTACGGCTATAACGGCTATATTGCAAATGCAATGGAACATTATATAAGCAATAATAAATGCGATATAATCTATGCCTGCGGCCCGAAACCGATGCTTAAGGCGGTCAAAAAAATTGCGGAGGATAAAGGAATTTTATGTCAGCTTTCACTTGAGCAACGCATGGGCTGCGGAATAGGCGCATGCCTCGTATGCGTATGCAAAACGAATAATGAGGGGATGGACGGCTACAAACAGGTATGCCGCAGCGGACCTGTATTCTATTCAACGGAGGTGACATTAGATGATTAACACGAAAATCAATTTTTGCGGCGTGGAATTTAAAAATCCGATTGTTACGGCGTCAGGAACTTTCGGTTTTGGTATGGAATACAGCGAATATGCGGATTTATCGGAATACGGAGGATTTTCGGCAAAGGGACTTACGCGTCAGCCGCGAGAGGGCAACAAACCGCCGAGAATTGCCGAAACCCCGAGCGGAATTTTAAACAGCGTTGGTCTGCAAAATCCGGGTGTTGAATTTTTCTCTAAATTTACAATGCCGTATCTTGCGTCGGAATACGATACTAATGTAATAGCTAATATGTCTGGAAATACAATTGAGGAATACTGCGAAATGGCGGAAATCTTGTCGGATACGGACGTTTCGATAATTGAAATGAATGTATCGTGTCCAAATGTAAAGCATGGCGGGCTTGCATTCGGAACAGACCCGAAGATTGTAAACGAGCTTACGGCGGCTGTCAAAAAGCACTGCAAAAAGCCTCTTGTCGTAAAGCTTTCACCGAATGTAACTTCAATTACCGATATAGCCAAAGCTGCGGAGGACGGCGGCGCGGACGGACTATCGCTTATAAACACACTGCTCGGAATGAGCATTGATATTCATTCAAGGCGACCGATACTTGCGAATAATATGGGCGGACTTTCCGGTCCTGCCGTGAAGCCTGTTGCTGTCAGAATGGTATATCAGGTGCATCAGGCGGTTAAAATCCCGATTATCGGAATGGGCGGCGTTATGAGCGGTGATGACGTAATTGAATTTATGCTTGCGGGCGCGTCGCTTGTCGCGCTCGGCACAGGACTTTTCCTGAAGCCTGATTTGATTTTATCAGTGAAACAAGATATAGAAAATTATATGACTCGTCATGGAATAAACGATATAAATGATATAATCGGAAAAGTTGAAATGAATTAAAAAATGCCCAAATGGGCTGATTATAAGCCGTTGGAATTTGATTATTCCAACGGCTTTAATATTTTTTTGAAAAATTTCAAAAAAGCGCTTGACTCTGCCCTAAGGGTAAATGCTATAATCATAGTACAGTTCCGGAACAAGTTAAAATCAATAAGGAGGAGATATTATGCTTAGTATCGGTCAGTTTTCAAAAGCGTGTATGGTGACAGTAAAAACTTTGCGTCATTATGACAAAATAGGACTGCTCACTCCCGAATATATCAATGAAGAAAATGGGTACAGATTTTACACCGAGGAGCAGATACCTGTTATGCTCTCAATAATAAAGCTGAAAATGTATGGATTTTCGCTTTCCGATATTAAGGAAATATTGGACTGCGACAGTAACACGGCAATAAATTCGATAAAATTATAGAGGGCAGAGAATGTGCGGTTACCATGCATTACGGTCCGTATTCAAAGCTCCCCGAGGCTTACGGAGCAGTAACAAAATGGATTAAGGACAATAATTATAAAATTGTGAACGCCCCTTATGAAATTTATATCAAATCCCAATTTGACAGAATTCCTGTTGACGAATGGGAAACAAAGATTATTTTCCCTGTTGAGAAGTCGTGAAATAATTTTATAAACTAAAACACAACAGCGTATCATTTACGATTTGAAATGATACGCTGTATTTTATTCTTCTCTATTCCCTTACATATCCAGTCCTGATTTTGAAAACGGGAGAGCGTATTTCTTGCTATAGTGCATATACATATCCTGATATTCCGCCTCGGACTTCTTTTCATGCATTATCTGATGCAGCTCATAATTATGCTCAGTCATCTGCTCAACTCCGACGGCAATATTAGAACAATGGTCAGATATTTTCTCCAGACTGCTTATGTAATCAGAGAATACAAATCCTGCCTCTACCGAACATCTGCCCTCCTGCAAACGGTGGATATGACGATTTTTAAGCTCTTTTTTCAGTTTATCGATAACAGCTTCAAGAGGCTCTATTCTGCCTACCGCATCAAGGTCATTTTCTGAAAAGGCTGTTATTGTCAAATCCATAATTTCAAAAATAGCATTTGTTACAATATCAATTTCACATTGCGCCTTCTCAGAAAATTCAATGTTTTTATTTTTAATTTCTCTTATTGTATAAAGCATTTTCAGTGAAATATCGCTTATTTGCTCAAAATCCCCCATCGCATGCAAAAGCAGCGAAACTTTCCGCGTTTCCTCAATACTTAAATCGCTTGCGCTAAGCTTTACAAGATATCCGCTTAAAGCATCCTCGTAGCTGTCAACCTCTGATTCGCTGTCAACCACAAACTTGTCCCTTTTTTCAGAATACTTTGTAAGAAGCTCAGCAGCTACAGAAACTGATTCGCGCGCCATATATCCCATATTTCCCGTAAGTGTACGGCATATCTCAATAGCATAGGCTGGAGTTTGCAAAAATCTGTCGTCAAGCATTGCAAACGCTCCTTTTTCCGCGCCTTCTCTGATTGTAAGACGCACGAGCTTTTCAATAAACTTAGTAAACGGCAGTATAACAAACGTAGAAGCGACATTAAAGAAAGTATGAATAATCGCTATGGTAAGAACATTTACAGATGTATCTATAAACGAGAACTTTATTATTGCATGCAATCCATAAAATACCCCCATAAAAAGCAATGCGCTGATTGCTTTTATATATAAATTGGCAAAGGCTGCGCGTTTGGCATTTTTGCTTGTTCCAATACAGGAAATCATAGCTGTAATACACGTTCCTATATTTTGTCCCATTATAATGGGAATTGCTGTTCCGTACGATATTTCACCTGTCACGCTCAGCGCCTGCAAAATACCTACCGAAGCGGAGGATGATTGTATTGCCGCCGTAACTCCAATTCCGACAAGAAATCCCAGAATTGGATTTGAGAACATAACAAGCAGCTTTGTAAACGCCGGCGATTGCTTTAGTCCCTCAACTGCTCCTGACATCGTTTCCATACCGAACATCAGCACAGCAAATCCTATCAGTATATTTGCGATATTTTTTTTCTTATCACTTTTTGAAGCCATAAGCAGTATAATTCCAGCCATTGCAAGAATAGGCGTAAAATTTGCAGGCTTTACAAGATTTGCGATAAAGCTGTCGCCTTCAACCCCCGACAAACTCAAAATCCAGGCAGTTACCGTTGTTCCTATATTCGCGCCCATCATTACGCTTATTGACTGGGTAAGCTTCATGATACCCGAATTTACAAATCCGACAACCATTACTGTTGTTGCTGACGACGACTGTATTACAGCAGTTATAACCGTTCCCAACAGCACTCCCATAAGCGGGTTTTTTGTAAGCTTTTCAAGAATTGATTCAAGCTTTCCTCCTCCAAGCCTTTTAAGCGCGTCGCCCATTACGTTCATTCCGTACAGGAACATCGCTATTCCGCCGAGAAGTGTAAAAACCGAAAAAATATTCATGCTAAAATCTCCTATCCGATTTTAAATTACATGATAATTATACCATATATGGAAGAGCTTGTCATTATTTTAACTTTAAATTCGGGCAAATTTTATGTAAAATATATGTAAAATTTTACTCCTCTATCATATCCTCATTCCTGCCGAACATACTGTTTATATTGATTGTACCGAGCATATCTACCTTTTTTCCGCCAAACAAAAACTGTACTCTCTGAACAGAATCAAGCTCTGTAAGAGAATCAATAATAGAATAAACTGCCAGAATTTCTTTCTCCTGACTTCCTGAATTCTTATCGAGAAAATTCGGCTTAAAATTTACAAAGCAAATCCCATCCTCTATATCTACGCTTATAAGCACAGTATCAGGACTGAGCGTTCTTTCATTATCCTTATTATCAGGACCTTTTATAAGCTCGTTTATTATATACTGCTCAATCGGCTGCTGATCTGTTACCATTATAGTGCGCATTTCGCCGACAAGCTTATCATAATCCTTTTTTGCAAAATACAGCTTAACCTCTCTCGCCTCAGTTGTATTGGTATCGGTTACAAGATTTATATCCGCTGAGGTTAGATAGCCAATAGGCTTGCCATCGGGATTTATAATATTCCTTCCGCCTGCCGTTACCTTTACGCTGTTTACATAATAAATACCGCAAAGCGATTTCACCACAGCATAAGCCGTCATCATATCCTTTGTCGCATCATCACTCCTGTATTTTTCCGAAAAATTTACAACAATGTTATTTCTGTCCGTCATATCAATATCCAGAATATCTGTATTGTTTTCAAAAATTCTGCGTTTATCCGAATAATCAGGTCCTTTTATAAGCGCCTCTATTACCTCTCGCGGCAAATCGCTTTCCGTTCTGTATTTAATCTCGCGGCTTTCAGCCATAAGCGATGTCCCCGCCTCGTTAAAAAAGTACAGCTCCGCTGTAAATTTATGTATGCTTCTTCCGCTTCGGACAAGGGCTGTAATCACAACGGCTAAAAGCGCAAGAACAATAATAATTGTCGGAAATATTTTCTTTTTCATATTTTCCTCCTCTACATCATCCTGCTGTACGGAAGCTTAATTATAAATATACTGCCGCCGTTCTCAGCTTCTTCAACAGTAATTGTACCGCCATGCATTTGTACCGCCTCTTTTGTTATCGCAAGTCCCAGACCTGTGCCGCCTGTATCTCTTGCGCGTGAATCATCCAGACGATAAAAACGCTCAAATATCCTGTCACGCTCATTTTCCGGTATTCCCTGCCCCTTATCGCTTATTTCAATAATAATGCTGTCTGTATTCTCAAAAATCCCTATTTTTACATCAGAGTTATCAGGAGAATATTTTATCGCATTATCTGCAATATTGTATATTGCTTCATAAATTTTATCATAATCTATAAGAATAGGGCTGAAATCTATATTATTATAATCTGTAATAACCGTTATTCCGCGCGGCTCGGCTATCGGTTTTAGCTTTCTTACAACGTGGTCGGCAAGCAAACGAATATCAATTTCCTCAAGTTTTAAGGAAGCCGCTCCTGCGTCAAGCTTGGTAAGAGCAAGCAGTCTTTCGATTATCCTCGTCAGTCTGTCAACCTCCTCGGACAAATCATTTAAAAATTCTTTTACCATTTCAGAATCCGGATTTTCCGCCGAAACAAGACTGTCACATATAAGCTTAATCCCAGCCATAGGTGTTTTTAGCTCATGTGATGCGTCAGATACGAATTTACGTCGTTTTTCTTCCAAAAGGCTTAATTCATCACACATATAGTTTAATGTTTCCCCCATTTGCGCAATTTCATTATGTCCTTTTACATTGATACGTTTTGTGAAATTTCCCTTTGATATTTCATGCGCCGCTTCGATAAACTCAGCTACAGGCGAAGTAATTATATAACTCATCCCCAGGCTCAGCATACCAATTAAAATAATAATTAACACACTGAATATGATAAGGCTTGTGCTGGTTGATTTTACAGCCGACTCAATTATCCCTGCAGACTGAGCCAGATAAACGCTGCCCACTATATTTCCGTTCTTTGTAATAGGCACTGCTACAGATATAAGCTTCGTGCCGTTTTCGCCATCGTCTATTCTCTGTGCCTGTTCACCGTCAAGTGCGAGCTTTATCGCATCACGCATATATACCTTACCGAAAAGCCGAGACTCATGATTGGTATCATAAAGCACTGCATAGGATGAATTTTCAACAACGCCGCGGATATTTGTACCCGCCAAAATACGCTCCACATAATCTGCAATACGCTCATTTTCGGGAGTATCATTCCATACCTCTGAAACAGTTGCGCTTATAATATTCGCCTTTGCAAACATATCAACCGTCTCACTGTTGTACAAATCATCTCTTAAAAGTCCTATGACATAAGAGCACATCAAAACAAGCGTTATGAGTATTACCACAAAATATGTGGCAAGCATCATAAAACGCATAGAAGACGTTACTTTTTTTATTTTTTCTGCAAATTTAACCTTTTTTATAGTAATAACCAACACCCCATTTGGTTTTGATATATGTCGGTTCGGCAGGATTTTCCTCTACCTTTTCACGAAGCCGCCTTATATGCACATCAACCGTTCTGACATCTCCCGGATAATCATACCCCCACGCTATATCAAGAAGATTTTCACGCGTATAAACCTTGCCGGGATTTTTTAAAAACAGCTCCAGCAAATCAAATTCCTTACTCGTTAATTCAATCGTCTTGTCCCGTATCATAACGCGTCTGAAATTATAGTCAAGCGTTATATCGCCCGATACCATAACTTTATCACGGTCGCCCTTCGGCGCAGGATTGACACGTCGTAAAATCGCCTTAATCCTCGCTGTCACCTCACGAATATTAAACGGCTTTGTTACATAATCATCCGCTCCGTATTCAAGTCCTAAAATTTTATCTATGTCCTCGCCCTTTGCTGTGACCATAATGATAGGCACATTTGAAAAACCACGGATTGTACGGCATACCGTAAATCCATCAACCTTAGGAAGCATTAAATCAAGTAAAATTAAATCTATACTTTCATCATGCGCAAGCTTTATCGCTTCTTCTCCGTCAAACGCAGTTTCAACAGTATAGCCCTCTTGTTCAAGATTGAATTTTAAACCTTTTACAATCAGCTTTTCATCGTCAACAACAAGTATTTTCATCAATATTTTCCTTTCAGATATTCTTCATTAAATTCACCATTTCAAGTGCAGACATGGCACAATCAGTACCCTTATTGCCTGCCTTTGTTCCGGCTCTTTCAATCGCCTGCTCGATTGTGTCGGTTGTCAATATTCCAAACAATACGGGAATTCCCGTGTCGAGCGATACGGCTGCAATACCTTTCGATACTTCGGCGCATACGTAATCGTAATGGCTTGTCGCACCTCTTATAACCGCGCCGACGCAGATTACCGCATCATATTTGCCGCTTTTTGCCATTTGCTTCGCTATAACAGGGATTTCAAATGCTCCCGGAACCCATGCAACGCTCATATCGCTGTCGCTTACGCCATGACGCTTTAGGCAGTCCTCTGCGCCCGACACAAGCTTTGATGTTATAAACTCGTTAAATCTCGACGCGATTATTCCTATTTTTAACCCCTCGCCTGAATAAACTCCTTCAATTACTTTCATTTTCTTTTCCTCCTTAATAATTTAACAGATGTCCCATTCTGTTTTGTTTAGTTTTTAAATAGAACTCGTTTTCTTTTTTTGCCTCTATCTGTATCGGCACGCGCTCTACAATGTCAATGCCGTACTCGGATAAATCCGATATTTTTTCGGGATTGTTCGTCATAATTCTTAGCTTCCTCGCGCCCAAATCCTTTAAAATCTGCGCGCCCTCGC
>CAYUSE010000055.1:0-8469 GCA_964447095.1 uncultured Lachnospiraceae bacterium
TGTGATTGTCTTTACAGCGTAGCCTGCGTTAGGTGTGCCAACTACTGTAAGCTCTTTACCTGCCTCAACTTCAGCAAGTGCAGCTGCATCAAGCTCTGTTGTGCCGTTCATAACCTTAACTGTACCGTTTGCTGCCGCTGCAACTGTTACAGCTGACTTCGGCTTCGGTGTTGCTGTCGGACCAGGTGTTGCTGTCGGATCAGGATCAACTACAACCGGTGTAGCTGTCGGTTCAGGTGTACCTGTCGGTTCAGGCGTCGGTGTCGGATCGCCCGGTTTTACAGTCGGCTTCGGTGTACCTGTCGGATCAGGTGTTGATGTCGGAGCAGGTGTTGCCGGAGCATGTGTCGGAGGAGCTGTCGGCTGTGTTGCGTTAGCTTCTGCCGCTGTTACTGTATGAGCGCCGTAAGGAATCATACCTGCAACGCTGTTCCATACCATAATCTTGTCGCCCTCTGCAAGTGTAAGACCTGTAACTGTTGCAGGAGTGTCCTTCTTAACTTTTACCGCTGCAATTTTTGCAATTTTATCAAGCTGATGTGCCGCATTATAGTTTGCAGCTACAACTACTGCGTCAAATTCGTCCGTTTCCTCTGTCGAAACTGTCGCCGTACCGTCAGCATAAGCAACTGTTACATCATGCTTCGGCTGCGGTGTTGCTGTCGCTGTCGGAGCAGGTGACGGATCCGTACCGTCTGTTGTCGGAAGAAGCTTATCACTTACCTCTGCCTGAATTTGATATGTAAGTACATTATCTATAAGAACACTTGAGAACACTGTTCCGCCTGAAACTGTTCCATCTTCTGCTGTTGTTGATGCCTTTGTATTCTCAATCGCGAACATCGGGAGATGTTTTACAGCATTCTTATTGCCTTCGCCTGTTCCTACAAGGTCATTCTTTAGAGCAGGGCTGAGATTGCCGTCTGTCCTATATACGCCGTTTACGAATAATCTGTACTCATTTTCTGAAATTGCCAATGCAACAGTATTCCACTTTTCCGGATCTAAATGCACGCCGATATTACTTTCACCTGCTGTATATTTATATGATCCGTCTTCGTTCTGAATTTCTTCCGTTGTAAGAACTGCTACTACATCTCTTGCGCAGCTGTTACCATCAACATTTTCTGTATTGTCAATTAAGAACAGTCTTTCAATACCATCAACAGCTGTTCTTGACAAATATACCGCGAAGCCGAGAACAGATGTTGTACCCGTCATATCATCAATACTCAAATCATCGTCAAATGATACAATAGGACCTCTGCCGTTTGTAGCATAGTTATTAGCCTGAAGCTTTAGAGCCTTGCTGCCGTCTTTTACGTCAACAATAGCACCGTATGACATTGTGTCTGCGCCGTCAGGTCTGTTACCTATGTTAAGTGTTAAACCGTTTACGATAGGCTTTGGATCCTGAGCAGCTGTATCAATCGAAAGGATTGTGCCTGCCTCAGCATCATCAAAGTTTGCTTTATACGGAGCAATTGCGCCCTCGGGAGCATAAAGGTTCGGAGCTGCACCTGCAACATTTTCAGCTCTGGGAACAGGTGTTGCAACTACAGCCGTCTTGCGAAGTCCGTCTGTTGAGAATGCAGGAGTACCTGCAATACCGTCGTAAACCTTGATATTATCAAGCTTGATTGTCGAAGCAGTTGTCGGAACAAAGTTTACTCCGTCTGCACGACCGAATGTAAGCTTAATCTGAGCAAGCTTTGTTGCATCAGCATCAAATTCAACGCCGTCAACATAAGTCTGGTTTGAGTCAGCAATTGTTACCTTTGCTTTACCGCCCTTAACCTCGGCTCTTACTCTAACCCACTTGTCGTCGCCGACTGTTGTACCGTCTGTTGCAAAGTTCGGAGCAACATTCTTCTGATTGATAACCCATTTGCCCTGACAGCTAAGCTCAATTCTTGATGTCAGTGACGAAACTATATCTGTGGTATAGCCGTTACCTGTATTTTCATCCTGCGACCAATGGTGATCCGGATCAGGGTTGATAGCTTCTGCCGCCGTTGCATAGTCACCGCCGTATGTCTGAGTATCCAGTACCGGACTTTCGCCTGCAAAAGCAACCTGTGTGTAGTGATTAAGTCTGCCCATGCCGTTTCCGCCATGAATATATGTATCATATTCAAGAACGTAATCGTCTGTAAGCTGTGCAGCTGTCGGCAGTACAAATGTTGTATCATTTGATGCCTTGCCTACCGCAGCTTCAAAGTTCAAATACTCATCCGCGCTTCCCTCGTCTTTCGCAACAGTAGGCGTTACTGTGCCCTCCCAATCGTCCGCTGATGAACCGTCAAACGTCCAAACCGGCGTTGCTGCTGCGCTTGCGGTTGTAGCCAGACCTGCGAATGCAGATACGGACATAGCCGCCGCACAAAGCAATGAAATTAGTTTTTTACTTTTCATTCTTCTCTCCCTTTCCTTTTTCGGCGGATAAATCCGCCTTTACATTTATTTTCCCTTGTGCTGAGTGGATTTTTTTGTACATTGCGTACAAAACCCAACACTAATAGTTATATATATTGTAACATAATTCATTTTATTTTTCAAGAGTTTTACATCTTTTTTACACTTCAACTTGCACAAAAAACTTTCTCCTTTTTTATGCACATTGACGCTTTTATGGCAGAATTTCTTTAATTTGCCCACTCTGTTCGTGCTTTTTTGCCATCTTTTCGTACATTTTTCATTTGCATTCCGCCGTATTTTATGTTACAATATATGAAACAGTTTTTTCTTATATTATTAGCAAAGGAGATAAATCAAAATGAAGGAAATCAACAGCTCTGATATCGACACGCTTTTCAAGGCAATTCTGGAGCTCAGAGACGTTAACGAATGCTACAGTTTTTTTGAGGATTTATGCACAATATCGGAACTAAAATCCATGTCGCAGAGAATGGAGGTCGCGCTTATGCTTCGCGATAAAATGGTTTATACCGACATCGCCGCGAAAACAGGCGCGTCAACGGCTACAATAAGCCGTGTGAATAAATGTATCAACTATGGTCAGGGCGGGTATAATTTAGTGATTGACCGTATGAAAAGAGGTAAATAAATGAACAGCTATTCAGATTTTGCCTATATTTATGACCGTCTTATGATTGATGATGTAAATTACGAAAAATGGGCGGATTATATTGAAAATCTGTTTGATATGCACGGCGTAAATCCGTCGCTTGTCTGCGACCTCGCCTGCGGTACGGGGAATATCACAATACCGCTTGCAAAACGCGGTTATGATATGACGGGCGTTGATATTTCGGAGGATATGCTCAACCTCGCGCGCGAGAAATCACAGGGACTTGACATTCTCTACCTTTGCCAAAGCATTTCACGCCTTGATTTATACGGGACTATGGACGCGTTTCTCTGCATGATTGACGGCGTTAACTATGTGATTTCACCAAAGCTTTTGATAAATGCGTTTTCACGCATGAGGACATGCTTTATGAACCCCGACGCCGTCTTTATTTTTGACATCAGCACACGGCATAAACTCAAAAACATTATCGGCAGCAACACGTTTATCCATTCTGACCGCGACATTTTTTATTCGTGGCAAAACAGGTACATAGAGAGCAAAAACATTTCCGATATGCTTCTCACATTCTTTGTACGTGACAACGGGCGTTACCGCCGCTTTGAGGAGCGTCATATTCAAAGGGCTTACACAGAAAGCGAGCTGCGGTTTATACTCAAAAAAGCAGGGTTTTCCAAAATCGACACATACCATGAGCTGACTTTTGAACCACCACGCCCCGACAGTGAAAGAATTGTTTTTGTCTGTCGTTGAATTTAGCGCAAACACTTGATTTTTCAGTAAATTTATGGTAGAATATATAAGATAGAAAAAATAGTGAAAAACATATTTTAGGAGGAAAAAATGGCTAAGAAAGCTAAGGAAAAAGAGCTTGATATGTCCGCTATTGAAAATCAGAAGATTTTAAATGTGGACTTGAACAAGGAAATGAAAACCTCGTATATAACTTATGCGATGAGCGTTATAATCAGCCGTGCGCTCCCCGATGTGCGCGACGGTCTGAAACCCGTTCACAGACGTATTCTTTACGATATGTATGAGGCTAATTTACTTTATGAAAATGATTTTAAGAAATCTGCCGCAACCGTCGGCGATGTTCTGGGTAAATACCATCCGCACGGTGACTCGTCCGTTTATGACGCAATGGTGCGTATGGCGCAGGATTTCTCACTTCGCTATCCGCTCGTTCAGGGCAAGGGTAACTTCGGTTCGGTAGACGGCGACCCTGCCGCGGCTTACAGATATACCGAGGCGAAAATGTCGAAAATTTCGGCGCACATGCTGACGGATATTGAAAAAGAAACGGTTGACTTCGTGCCGAACTATGATGACAAAATCCCCGAACCTGAGGTTTTGCCGTCGAGATTTCCGCAGCTTCTCGTAAACGGCTCGTCGGGTATCGCCGTAGGTATGGCTACCAATATTCCGCCTCATAATCTTTGCGAGGTTGTTGACGGCATTATAGCTGTTATTGACGACCCGATGATTTCAATTGAGGAGCTTATGGAGTATATCCCTGGCCCCGACTTCCCCACGGGCGGCATTATTATGGGCAAGGGCGGAATACGCCGCGCATATACAACGGGACGCGGAAAAATCACTATCCGCGCAAAGGCGGAAATCGAGGAAACCGCCAACGGCAGAACGCGTATTCACGTTTCGGAAATTCCGTATCAGGTCAATAAGGCAAGGCTAGAAAAGCACATCAATGAGCTTGTCCGCGACGGCAAGATTGACGGTATTGCAGAAACACGCGACGAATCCTCTGACGACGAGGGTATCAGACTTATAATTGATTTGAAGCGCGACGCAAACGCAAATGTTGTGCTGAACAATCTATATAAATTTACGCAGATGCAGGATACTTTCGGAATTATTCTTATCGCGCTTGTTGATAAAGCTCCGAAAATCCTTAACCTGCGCGAGATGATTGACTATTATATCGCGCATCAGGAGGACGTTATAAAGCGCCGTACCGAGTTTGATTTGAAGAAGGCTCAGGAAAGAGCGCATATTTTAGAGGGCTATAAAATTGTTATCGATAATGTCGAAGAGGTTATACGCATTATACGCGCATCCAAGGGCATTCCTGAAGCAAAGGCGGCTCTTTGCGAGCGTTTCGGTCTTGACGATATTCAGGCGGACGCGATTGTTAAAATGCAGCTTGGTCGTTTGTCGGGCATGGAACGCGATAAAATCGAAAACGAATATAATGAAATTATGGCGAAAATCGCTGAATTTAAGGATATTCTTTCAAATGAATCACGCATTCTGGAAATTGTCAAAGAGGATTTAACAACACTCAAAAATAAGTACGGCGACAGCCGCCGAAGCGAAATCTCAATGTCAGTCGAGGACTTTGATACAGAGGATTTGATTGAAGAAGAGGACGTTGTAATCACCATGACAAATAACGGCTATACCAAGCGTATGCCGGTTGATACGTACCGTTCGCAGCGCAGAGGCGGACGCGGAATTTCCGGTATGGCAACGCGCGAGGAGGACGTTGTAAAGCATATCTTCACAACTTCAACGCACGATAATATTCTGTTCTTTACAACGCGCGGAATGGTATATAAATTGAAGGGCTATCAAATCCCAGAAGCGGGACGTCAGGCAAAAGGCACAGCGATTGTAAATCTTCTGCCGCTCGAAAATGACGAGAAAATTACCGCTATGGTTCCCGTAAGAGAATTTGAAGCCGATAAGTATATGACGTTTATCACGCGCAACGGTATTGTTAAAAAAACCGATTTAATGGATTATTCACGTATCAGAAACGGCGGCTTGCGCGCAATTGCGCTTGACGAGGGCGACGAGCTTATCCATGTCGCGCTTACCGACAATACGCAAAATCTGATGCTTGTAACGCATAACGGTCTTGCAATCCGTTTCAAAGAAACTGACGTAAGACCTACGGGCAGAACAACGCGCGGAGTTAAGGGTATAACGCTCAAAAAGGACGATTATGTTATCGGCGCGAGCGTTACCGCGGACGGCGCAAAGCTGCTCGTAATAACTGAAAACGGCTACGGCAAGAAAACAGAGCTTGAAGAATACCGCGGTCAAAACAGAGGCGGTATGGGTATTTTGACGTATAAGATTACCGATAAAACGGGAAAAATAGCCGGTATGAAAACGACTACGGATGCTGAAGATATTATGATTATCACGTCCGAAGGTGTTGTAATACGTATGCATATTGACGAGATAAGCACCTACAGCCGGAACACGCAGGGCGTGCGTCTGATGCGTCTTGGCGACGGCGTTAAGGTCGTAAGTGTCGCACTCGCAGAACGCGAGGAGGAAAGCGAAGAAAATCCCGAAGAAACGGATATTCAATCGGAAGGAGATAATGAAAATGAATAAAAAAATCAGCATATTGGCGGTTATTTTATCACTTGCGATGCTGCTTGCAGCCTGCGGAGAAAAGAAAGACCCCAATGCCACTCCAGCTCCGTCAACTCCTGACCCGGAGCTTGTGAAAAACACGATTAACGCGACAATCACATTAGAGGACGGCGATGAAATATCACTTGAGCTTTATCCCGACCTTGCTCCCGAAACAGTCGACAACTTTGTGGAGCTTGCCGAGGACGGCTTCTATGACGGAACTATATTTCACCGCGTAATTGAAGATTTTATGATTCAGGGCGGCGGCTATGACGAAAATTTAAAGGAACAAAAAACAAGCACAATAACAGGCGAATTTGCCGCTAACGGCTTTGAAAACACGCTTTCTCATACACGAGGCGTAATCTCCATGGCGCGTTCACAGAAATTTGACAGCGCGTCAAGTCAGTTCTTTATCGTTCAGGAGGACTCCACCTATCTTGACGGTCAGTATGCGGCATTCGGCATCGTAACGGACGGCATGGACGTTGTTGACGACATTGCCTCTTCACGTACAGGTTCGGTTACTTCAGCCGGAATGGACGATGTTCCCGTAACGCCTATTGTTATCGAGAGCATAACGATTGACAACGGTTCTTCAAAATCAAGCAAAAGCTCAACAAAAAAGAGCAGCAAGACCGCTGATGATGACGAAAATGATGACACGTCAACTTCGAGCAAAAACTCAAAAAACAGCAGCTCAAGCAAAAATTCCAGTCTTGACGAAGAGGATATGACAGATGAAGACGTTATTAACAGTCTCTTTGGCTCGGACAGCAGCAATTCAAGCTCATCAAAGTCAAGCTCGTCAAGCTCTAAGTCAAGCAGCTCAAGCTCCAAATCGAGTTCATCAGACGATAATGACAGTTTTGGTTCGAACTCAGGAAGCGCAGGACTTTCAGGCTCGCTCAGCGGCAGTCTTTAATGGAGGAACACGTAAATGGAAAAGATAAATATTGAAATAGAAATGGAAAACGGCGGAATTATCAAGGCGGAGCTTTATCCTGAAACCGCGCCTGTAACAGTTGATAATTTTGTCGGACTGATTGAGGACAATTTCTTTGACGGCTTGATTTTCCACCGTGTAATCCCCGGATTTATGATTCAGGGCGGCGGCTATGACGCTGACGGAAATCAGAAAGAAGCGCGTTCAATCAAGGGCGAGTTTGACGGCAACGGCTTTAAAAATCCGCTCAAGCACACGCGCGGCGTGCTCTCAATGGCGCGGACAATGTTCCCGAACAGCGCGTCAAGCCAATTCTTCATTATGCATGACGACGCGCCGCACCTTGACGGACAGTACGCGGCATTCGGCATGGTAACGGACGGCATGGACGTTGTTGATGAAATCGCCGAGGCTCCTACAGGCTATCAGGACAAGCCCGTTGACGACTGGGTGATTAAAACCATACGTCTGGCGTAAAAATACAGGCAAAAACAATTAAGAAAAAAGCGTTTCGAACAAAATACGAAACGCTTTTTTGATTTAATCCTTTTTTGAATTTTCTTTTAGCTCATCATACATTGCATTTTCCAATTCCAATGAGCGTTTAACTACCTCCTCGTTTGACAAGTCAAAATCATGCTCCTTTATAACCTTGTCCATTTCTTCTCTGTAATCTTCTGTTTTCTTCATAAATGTTCCTCCTTTAATTTATTAAATGTTTTTTCGCGCATTAAAAAATGCGTGGTATAAATCTACACCACGCACAAAAACGCGGCTTAGATTTAATGTTACCACACATTCATTATCAAATATGAAATACCACCTTAATAAAGTTATTCACAATAAAAGCATTTTTCATATAAAGCCTGCGTTTTATGTAAAAACACACAAGCCTTTAATGTGAATAACAAAATAAGAATATTTCAAAAGAAACACTCTAAAAAAACAGTAAAAAAGTAGTATCATAATTGTCAAACACTTATGATAATGAATTGTGGTGCTTATATTATACCACAGCAAAAGGGTTTTGTAAAGTAAAAACAAGTAAGATTGACTTTTGTCAGAAATTGTTGTATAA
>CAYUSE010000056.1:0-8408 GCA_964447095.1 uncultured Lachnospiraceae bacterium
TATTACGACCGCGCCGTATTCCTCGGCAAATTCACGCGATACCACAAGCCTGTTGCTTTCTATATATTCCGCGTCAAGCCCCGTAAGCCGCGACATTTCCATGGTATGCGGCGTAAACACAAGACTGCACGCGCTGTTTTCTATAATTTCCATATCCTTTGCCGCCGCATTTATTCCGTCGGCGTCAATGATTACGGGAACCTTTGAATGATGAAGCAGTTTTTTCAGGATAAAACCAATATCCTCTGACCGTCCGAGTCCCGGACCTATTAAAATTGCGTCAACGCTGTCGGCTTTCCGCAAAATCGCATCGACGGCGTTTTCGTTAATGTGACCGTTGTTGTCGCTTAAAGGAATTGTCATAGCCTCCGTGGTTTTTGCCTCAAGCGCGCTGTTTATCGCGTTCGGAACTGCGAGAAAAACAAGACCGCTGCCCGATATGACAGATGTCTGCGCCGAAAGATACGCCGCGCCGCTCATTCCCTTTGACCCAGCGATTATCAGAACCTTTCCGTAATCGCCCTTGTGGGAATTTTTAAAGCGTTTCGGCATATTCTCGCGTACAAATTTGTCGTCAATCACATTTACCGTCAGATTTTCCTCATCAAGAATATACCGCGGAATTGAAATATCCGCGACTGTTACCTCGCCGACATAATCGGCGGCAGGGAACATAAGCATACCGATTTTATACGCCGCGAAAGTGACCGTTTTATTGGCTTTTACGCATACGCCGCAAATCTCTCCGCTGTCCGCGTCAACGCCGCTCGGTATATCAACCGACATCACGTATTTTGCATTTTCATTGATAGCCTCAATAACTTCATAGCTTATTCCGCGGACAATACCGTGGATACCCGTTCCGTATATTGCGTCAATAACAACGTCATGGGCTTTTATTATTAAATCAAGATTTTCCGTGTCGGTTATCAGCTCAATTTTGATTCCCATTTTTTTTATGATTTCAAAATTAGTAAGAGCGTCGCCCAAAAAGGTATTTCCGCATACGAGATAAACGGAAACCTCCGTCCCGAGATTATGAAGATGACGGGCTATTGTGAAGCCGTCGCCGCCGTTATTGCCCTTTCCGCAAAATATAGCGGCGGACTTTTGAGATAAATCAAAATCGCGGTTAAGCTCGTTTACACAAGCCATAGCCGCGTTTTCCATAAGCACGATGCTTGGTATTCCGCCTTTTTCCGACGCCGCCTTGTCTATGGCGCGCATCTCTGCCGCAAAACAAGCTTTCATGATTTATTCTCCTTCGTAAACAAATACATTTCTTGGATTGAATTTTCTTATTTCTTCAATCATTTTCGAGGTTGGCTGGAAAAGCAGACGCTTTTTTTCTCCGCCTTCTTCGGTATAATCCGCAAAATATATATTGCCGCGTGATTTATCGCCTGTTGCGTCAATTACCTTGCGGTCGGAATTTACATTTTTATAAGCATAATTGTGGCTGCTGTCTTCTACATTTGCGCAAATATCGGCATTTGCAAAATCAAAGCTCGCAATTCTTTTTCTTCCGCGGCGGGACATAATTCTGTCAACATCAATATCGCCGTTGGTGAGAATATACTCGTATTCAATATTTCTTGTGCCTATTACAAGGTATGCCAGATACCAGATAAGAGCAATAAACACAAATCCGATACTGAATGCGAAGGAGGATATTTGATTTCCTGCCAGAGCATAAGCTGCGGCAAATGTTACAACAAGCAGCGCAAGACTGAGTATTACTCCAAGCAGTACAATTCCGGCTATAATCAGCCAATCCTTTGTTTCTTTTTTATGCTTTAGCATGTATTCCATATAAACGTCCCTTGTTTTTTCTCCTTTATTCGTTCAGATATGCTTCTAATTTTGCGCCCAGCGCATGGAGCGCGCGTCCCCGGTGACTGACGCTGTTTTTTTCCTCGTCTGTCGCCTCGGCAAAGGTTTTGCCGAGCTCATGCGAAAAGAAAATCGGGTCATAGCCGAAGCCGTTTTCGCCATGCGGTTCAAGCATAATTTCACCGCTAACTTCACCGCGCGCGACAATTTCCTTTCCGTTAGGAAATATAAAGGCGGCGGCTGTTACAAATTTTGCAGACCTGTCTGTTACGCCCTCCATTTCTGATAAAACCTTTTTTATTTTTTCGGAGTTTTCTGCATTTTCTCCTGCGTATATTGCGCTGAAAACACCGGGTCTGCCGTCAAGCGCGTCAATGCATAAGCCCGAATCGTCAGCGAGTACAGGGTCATCGCAGAGCATTGCGATTGCGCGTGCTTTTATGAGCGCGTTCTTTTCAAATGTATCGCCGGTTTCAAGAACGTCAACATCATATCCTGCTTCCTGCTGGGATACTATCTCAAAACCGAGCTTTCCTAACATTTCACCTATTTCTTTTATTTTCCCTTTGTTTTTGGTTGCCGCTATGATTTTCATGTCAGCATCAACCCCTTTCCGCGCAACGCAAAAGCGTATGCGCTTTCGGTAAATTTCCTTATAGAATATTTTACTACATTATACATAATTTTGCAAGTGTTTTATGAATAAGCATGGAGGGATAAATTCTGTTTTGCTGCAATCGGATAAATTTTCCTCTGATTTACTTGAAAAATTGCAGGTAATATGATAGAATAAATTATAATGGAGATTTATGTACTTGAAAGGAATGGATTAAATGCTGAGATATTTTACGGCTGGAGAAACACACGGCAAGTGTTTAACAGTAATAATAGAGGGAATGCCGTCAAATGTTAAAATAGATTTGGATAAGATAAACGAGGCTCTCGGTAAACGTCAGCAGGGCTACGGACGCGGCGGCAGAATGCTGATTGAAAAGGACAGAGCGGAAATTTTATCGGGGGTGCGCGGCGGATATACGCTTGGCAGCCCGATTGCAATGAAAATAGAAAATCGTGACTGGCAGAATTGGGAGGAAATCATGGGAACGGAGGAGGCAAACGGAAAGAAATCCGTTGGATGTCCTCGTCCGGGACATGCCGATTTGACGGGCGGAATGAAGTACGACCACAAGGATTTAAGAAATGTTCTTGAAAGGGCAAGCGCGAGAGAAACGGCGGCGAGAGTGGCTGTCGGCGCGCTTGTAAGACAAGCAGTTGAGCCATTCGGAATAGAATTTAAAAGCCATGTAAAGCGTATCGGTGAAATTGAGGATACGGACGATATGACGGCTGACGGATTTTTTGAGCGCGCGGCAAATTCGCCTGTTGGATTTTCAAATGAAGAAGCCGCTAAGAAGGCTATGGAATATATTGATACCGTAAAAAAAGCGGGAGAGTCTGTGGGCGGAATAGTTGAAACTATTGTGACGGGTGTTCCTGCAGGGCTTGGCAGCTATGTTCATTATGACAGAAAGCTTGATGCTAATTTAGCATTTTCGGTTATGAGCGTTCAGGCGATTAAGGGTGTTGAAATCGGAATGGGATTTGATGTGAGCAAAACGCACGGTTCAAATGTTCATGACCAAATCGCTTACGGTGATAACGGATATTGCAGACTTACAAATAATGCCGGCGGAATTGAAGGCGGAATGTCAAATGGCGAGCCTATCAGAATAAGTGCGGCAATGAAGCCTATTCCGACCTTGTATAAGCCGCTGAAAACTGTAAATATTAAAGATAAATCGGAACAAAAGGCTACGGTTGAGCGTTCGGATGTATGCGCAGTTTTCGCTTGCTCTGTGGTTGTCGAGGCGGCTGTTTCGTTTGAAATAACAAAGGCATTTCTGGATAAATTCGGCGGAGACTGTATGGCGGATATTGAGGCTTCATACAGCGCGTATAAAAAACGAATGGAAAAAGATTGGTAAAAAACGGATTTTTGAGGACAAAGGGGGTGATGGATTTGTCCGAGACCGAAATGGTAAAGCTCTGCCAGAACGGCGACAGAGACGCGTTTAACACATTGGTGGAGAAATATCAAAATCAAGTGGTAAATATTGCTTACAGCATGCTCTCAGACCGCGAGGACGCTTATGATGCGGCACAGGAGGTATTTGTTAAAATATATCGCAGTATCGGCGGTTTTAAGGGCAAATCATCGCTGTCAACATGGATATACAGAATTGTTTCAAATGTCTGCAATGACACCCTGAGAAAGCGGCAGAGACAGGCTAATATAATAAGCATAAATACCGCGCGGGGTGACGAGGATGAACAGCATGAAATAGAGCTTGAGGATAGTTCTCCCACGCCTGAGGAGCGTATGGAGCTTTCCGAGCAGCAGGGACTTGTAAGGGACGCGCTCGCGGAGCTTAACGATAAATACAGGGAAATTATTACGTTGTTTGATATTGAGCAATTGAGATATGAAGAAATTGCGGAAATTTTAAAATGTCCGGTCGGGACGGTTAAATCGCGGCTTAACAGAGCAAGAGCGGAATTAAAGAAAAAATTATTGAAAAATAAGGAACATTTTTCATAAATTAGCGTCTAATAGTATGAATGGCAGTTATGAAAGAAAGGGGGAGTAAGTTATGAAATGCGAGGATTTCAGCCGAATGCTTGACAATTATGAAAATTTGACAGCCGAAGAAAAGCTTTCAATGAATGAACATGCAGAGCAATGCGGAAAATGCCGTGATGAGCTTGATTTTATGATGAAGATTATCGCGGAGCTAAACACTCTTCCTAAAATTCAGCCTCCCGAGGATTTCATTGATAAGCTGAATAAGCGTATTGACGCGGAAGCGCCTGTCAGAACAAACAGAGTATTGGCAGTTGTCCGCAGAAATTACAGACAGCTTTCGACTGTGGCGGCATGTCTGCTGATTGCGGTTGTTATAGGAGTGAACGGGAAATCGCTTCTTGACAAAATGCCCTCTGACGGAGGGAATGACGGCAATACTCCAGTTGCGGTATCAACCGATATGCCTGTTAAAGAGGATAGTCAGCTTGCGGTAAATACGGCACCGGAAGAGCCAAAGATACCTGAGCCTGACCAAAGCTTTCAGACTGCGGCGGCGCCTGCATCAAACTCGGTCGGTCAAAAAGCGGCGGGTGTATCATCAGCGCCTGCGGCGGCAGACAGGGTAAGAAATATTGAGCCTATCCGCGAAATGTCCGAGTCAATCAATATGATTGAAAAGCCTGACACGACGAGTATTATTGTTCCAAGGGTGGCAAGCGAAGAATTAGGCGGCAATGCGGCGGTGGCGGCAGAGAGTGTATCAAATAAGGGCAGAACAGCACAGGAGCCGATGATTGCAGCATACAGCGGCGATCAGGAAATAACGGAAAGCAAATTTAAAATTGCAAGAGGCGTTTATTATTTGCCGAATGCCGATGCTGCAAATGCGCAGAGCACGCCTGAACCGCAGAATGATGATTATGTTGTTAAAATCAAGGAAAACAAGGATATTTCAATTGCCCGCGGAAGATATTATGTCAGAACAAACGAGGGCTATGTGAATATTAAGGACAACGAAATCGAAATCGGCAGTGATGATGCTCAGAGAGCCCTTGAACTTATTGAGCAGTATATTGATGAAACGGCGGACAGTGAATATTATGTTATAAATACTGAAAATATTACGCCGATGCTTGAACACATGGATAAAGAGGGTATAAATTATCAGCATAACATTGCGGAAGAAACAAATGAACGCGTAGGATTTAAGGTTAAAATAGATTAAAAGGGTTGAAAAAGACGCATGAATAATGCGTCTTTTTTATTTCCGCAGAAAATGTTGACATATCATGCTTTATATTATATAATTGTGGTATATAACTAATTTCCGAAAAAGGAGATTTCAAGCTATGGATAATAAAAATAAAACGAAACAAAAGATTTTGATAGTTGACGATTCTGAGATGAACAGGTCAATTCTTTCCGAAATGCTCGGAGGGGAATATGATATTATAGAGGCAGAAAACGGAGCAGAGGCTATTGCAGTGCTTGAAAAGAGCATTACAGAGCTGTCGCTTATTCTGCTGGATATTGTCATGCCTGTTATGAACGGCTATGAGGTGCTGGAGACTATGAACAGTAACCGCTGGATTGAGGATGTTCCCGTAATTATGATTTCAGCCGAAAGCTCTCCCTCATCGGTAGACCGTGCTTATGATTTGGGCGTAGCCGATTTTATCAGCCGTCCGTTTGATTCGAGAATTGTACATAGACGTGTTATCAATACTATTTTGCTGTATTCTAAGCAAAAGATGCTTGCCCAAATGGTTGCTGAGCAAATTTATGAAAAGCAAAAGACAAGCAATTTACTTATAACGGTTTTAAGTCATATTGTTGAATTTAGAAATGGTGAAAGCGGTATGCACGTTTTGCATGTCCAGACGATTACGGAAACTTTGCTGAGAAATTTGCTTGAAATGACAGATAAATATAATCTCACAGAGGAGGATATTTCTCTAATCAGTACTGCTTCAGCGCTTCATGACATAGGAAAGATTTCAATACCCGATGCTATACTAAATAAGCCGGGACGTCTTACAGACGAGGAATTTGCGATAATGAAGACGCATTCTGCGGTTGGCGCGCAGATGCTTGACGACATGCCGTTTTATAAGGACGAGCCCATAGTAAAGACGGCTTATGAAATATGCCGCTGGCATCATGAGCGTTATGACGGAAGAGGTTATCCTGACGGTCTTTCGGGTGATGAAATTCCCATTTCGGCACAAATAGTTGCAATAGCAGACGTATATGACGCGCTCACAAGTGAAAGGGTTTATAAAAAGGCTTTCACGCATGATGTTGCGATGAAGATGATTTTAAACGGCGAATGCGGTAATTTTAATCCGCTTTTGCTTAAATGTCTTGAAAAATCTGCGGAGGAGCTTCGCCGCAGACTGAAAAATAATGAGATACATAAGGATAAAGAAATAAGCGTAAGAGATGTGTCTGAGTTTTTGGATAAGAAAAGGAGAGGATGATGACTATGACCTTGCAGGAATGTTACAAGAAGCTTGAGGGTAATTATGAAGGAGTGCTTTCAAGAATGGTAAGTGATAAGCTGGTCGAGAAATTTATGCTTAAATTTCTTGATGATAAAAGCTATGAGCTGCTTATCAGCGCTGTATCGAAAAATAATCTTGAGGAAGCATTCAGAGCATCGCATACGATTAAGGGTATTTGTCAAAATCTTGGGTTTGACAGACTTTTTAAATCATCAAATCAGTTCACGGAGATTTTGAGAAACGGCGGCGATATTGATAAGGAACTGTTCGAAAAGGTAAAAGATGACTATAATGTAACTGTAGATGCAATAAAGAAGTATCAGTCTGAAAGGATTTAATTATAGAGATGGAAAAGAAAATAGAAAATCTTAATGAAAAAAATAAAAGTTTGAGGAAAAGAACAACACGTTTTCTTATAGAAAGCCTTATTTTTCTAATTGTTGTGTGCGTAAGCGTGCTGGCGTTTTTTGCGTTCGGTATGAGTCATGAAAGTGAAAAGGTAATAGACAGTGTTGGAAATATTTATATGTCCGGAATGAATGAAAGAATTTCAGAGCATTTTAAAACAACAATTGAGCTTCGTATTGCTCAGATGGATACAATGATTAGAAGTAATCCGCCCGAACAGGTAAAATCAGGTGAAATTTCAATCGATAATTTGATAAGAGAGGGAAAAATGCGAGACTTTGAGTCTGTTGCGCTGTATTATGGTGACGGAAGCTTTGACATGCTTTACGGAAATGATATAATTGTTACAGACCCAAAGCCGTTTTTGGAGTCACTTACGAACGGCGACAAAAAGGTAGCCGTTGCAACAACTAATCAGAACGAAAAAATCGTTTTGATTGCAGAGCCCGTACCATATATCTCAAAAACGGGAAGGGAATCTATTGCTCTTGTGGCATCGGTTTCAGTAGATTATATAAAGAAAATTCTTGAGCTTGAATCGGACGACATGGTTACATACTCGCACATTATACGCCGTGACGGTTCTTATGTAATACGGAACAACAATGAAGAAAGCGAAAATTATTTTGAAAGATTTAAAGATGATAATATAGAGGACGAAGAACACGAGCGGAAATATGTCAATGAATTGAAGATGAAAATGGAAGCAGACGAAGATTATTCCGCTATCCATATCATAGGCAATGAACGTCATCATGTTAACTGTACACTTTTGCCGTATTCGGAATGGTATCTTGTTACTGTAATGCCGTATGGAGAGCTTGATAAAGCTGTAAATAATCTGGGCACGATGATAGTCTGGTATCTGCTGATAGGAGCGGGAACAATTCTGCTTGTTCTATGCATAATATTTACAATGTATTTTAATATGACAAAACAGCAAATTCGTGAGCTTGAGGACGCAAGACTCGAGGCAGTGATGGCAAATAAGGCAAAGAGTGAATATTTGTCAAATATTAGCCATGACATACCAACACCTATGAATGCAATAGAAGGTATGACTGCAAATGCAACGGCTA
>CAYUSE010000057.1:0-8256 GCA_964447095.1 uncultured Lachnospiraceae bacterium
ATATTATAAATTTAATGGATAAGGTATGCGAATTTGACAGCTCGAAAAAGCCTTACGCGCTCGACGCTGTGGATTACAAGGATTTAAGAAAAGACGAATACCGAAATTCATACCCTACCGAAAAAATTACAGAAAATGCGAAAAATACAAAAAACAACAGCTTTGTTGTACCAAAGGTTGTATAATAGGCTTACCGAAAGGATTGACATGTTATGAACTTAAAAGCTATGCGTGACGCGCTTGACACAGGAAAAATCAGCGCAGTTGAACTTACGCAGAAATATTTAGATAAAATAGAGAAAAACGATAAACAGCTAAACAGCTTTATCACTGTTTGCAATGAAAGCGCATTAAATGATGCAAAAGCCGCTCAGGAATTGATTGATAAAAACCAATCGGGCGCGTTTACCGGCATTCCCCTATCAGTCAAGGATAATATATGCACAAGCGGAATAAAAACCACATGCGCTTCAAAAATGCTTGAGGATTTTATTCCCGTGTATGATGCAACCGCTATCGAAAAGCTAAAGAAAGACAAATTTGTAATGCTCGGAAAAACCAATATGGATGAATTTGCAATGGGCGGTTCATCTCAAACCTCCTATTTCGGCGGTGTAAAAAACCCTTATGACACAACCCGCGTAACAGGCGGTTCGTCGGGTGGCGCGGCGGCAAGCGTTGCAGCAGGTCTTTGCGCGGCGGCGCTTGGTTCAGACACAGGCGGTTCAGTCCGCCAGCCAGCGTCATTCTGCGGAGTAACGGGCTTAAAGCCGACCTACGGCGCAGTTTCAAGATGGGGGCTTATCGCGTTTGCCTCCTCTCTTGACCAGATAGGCGTTATCGCAAATTCGGCTTTTGACACAGGCTATATCCTAAACGGAATTTATGGCTATGATTTCAATGACGCCACTTCAAGCAAAAAATCGGAGGGCTGTTACACGTCGCTTGTCGGCTCGGATATATCAAAGCTGAAAATCGGTATACCGAAGGAGTTCTTCGGCGAAGGCGTGTCGGACGATATTAAAAAAGCAGTGTTAGCCGCGGCTGATTATTATAAATCACTCGGCTGCGAGCTTGTAGAGTGTTCACTCCCCTCACTTGAATATGCTGTATCGGCATATTATCTTATATCATCGGCTGAAGCAGCAAGTAATTTATCACGTTTCGACGGCATCAAATACGGTTTCCGTTCGGGACTTGGCGAGGACTTCAACGACTTAATCAAGAATTCACGCCGCGAGGGCTTTGGCGATGAAGTAAAACGCCGTATAATGCTTGGAAACTATGCTCTATGCTCGGGCTATTACGACGCTTATTATAAGAATGCAACACGCATCCGCGCAAAGCTTAAAGAGGAATACGCGGATATTTTCAAACAATGTGATGTCATCTTAACACCTACCGCTCCGACAACGGCATACAAAATCGGTCAGCAGGAAAATGACCCTGTTAAAATGTATCTTGCCGATATTTGCACCGTCACAGTTAATATTGCGGGACTTCCTGCTATTTCAACCACTTGCGGATATGACAAGGACAATATGCCAATCGGCATGAGTCTTATAGGCAGGGCGTTTGACGAAAAGACGATTATTGCGGTCTGTGACCGCTTTGAAAAGGATTTTGACAGAAAGGAGGCGGATTTATAATGAGATACCAACCCGTTATAGGTCTTGAAATCCACTGCGAAATGCTCACAAATTCAAAGGTGTTCTGCACCTGTCAGAATGAATTCGGCGGCAGTGAAAACACGCGCGTATGCCCAAGATGTTCAGGTATGCCCGGTACGCTTCCGCTTCTAAATCAGGGCGCGGTACGCCTTGCCGCAAAGGCGGGATTTGCAACGGACTGCACCGTAAACAATTACAGCACGTTCGACAGAAAAAATTATTTCTATCCCGATTTGCCCAAGGCGTATCAGATTACGCAGTTTGAATTTCCTATTTGCACAGACGGTCATATAACCGTTAAGGGCGGCAAAGACATCAGAATAAACCGCATTCACATTGAAGAAGATGCCGGAAAGCTTGTTCATGATGATTACGAGGGAATTTCAATGGCAGACTACAACCGCTGCGGCGTTCCGCTTATAGAAATCGTAACCGAGCCTGATTTCCGCACCGTTGAAGAAGTTCAGGACTTCGTGGAGCAAATTGCGCTTCGTCTTAAATACGCAGGCGTGTGCGATGCAAGAATGGAACAGGGCTCTTTGAGAGTTGACGTAAATATCTCAATTATGCCCTACGGTTCAGACGAGTTCGGTACACGCGCGGAAATTAAAAATCTAAACTCAATTAAAGCTATAGGACGCGCAATTGAATACGAGATTGAGCGTCAAGTAGAAATTCTTGATAAAGGCGGTAAAGTCGTTCAGGAAACGCGCAGGTTTAATGATAACCACGGCGATACAAAAGCGCTGCGTTCAAAGGAAGAAGCTCACGATTACCGTTACTTCCCCGAACCCGATATTCCGCCTGTATTTTTAACGGATGAGGAGATTGAAGAAATCAGAAATTCAATGCCTGAAATGCCGCAAATCCGCTATAAGCGGTACACTGAGCAATACGGCTTACCGTCAGATGACGCAAACTTAATAATTTCAACACGCGAATTTTCGGATTTCTATGATGCAGCAGTAAAGCTTAATCCCGACTATAAGCAGATTGCAAACATGATGCTGGGTGAGCTGAACCGAAACTTAAATGACAGTGAAACCACAATAGAAGATGTTAAGTTTACTCCTGCCGGACTTGCGGAACTTGTAAAAATGTCATCAGACGGCGTAATTTCCAAAAATGCGGCAAAGGATATTCTGACAATTATGTTTAATGACGGCGGAAATCCACAGGAAATTGCAGAAAACCATGGTTTCATTATGGATAACGACACCTCGGGGCTTGAGGAAATTGTAAATAAGGTTATTGCGGAAAATACCGACAGTGTAGAAAGCTATAAAGCAGGCAATCAAAAAGTATTCGGCTTCCTTATGGGGCAGGTTGTAAAAGCTGTCGGCAAAGGTGCAAATCCTAAGCTTGCAAAGGATTTGCTGATGAAGAAATTGCAATAACATAACGAAAGGAATGATAAGTATGCAGCAAATCAGCGGTCAAAAGATATTGACGGAAATAACGCTTGACGATTTGGCAAAATCGGAGGAAATAACATTTTCCGCCTGCGTTCATAAGCTTCGCAAAATGAGCGGATTTTCATTTGTGATACTGCGCACGGGAAAATATATTCTTCAATCTGTTTATCAGGAGGATAAGTGCGCCGGTAATTTTAACGAGCTCTGCGAGGGTGCATACGTTACTGTAAGCGGCTCTGTGTCAAAAGAAGAACGCGCTCCTTATGGGTATGAAATTGCGCTTTCAAGCTTTGAAATTTTGTCAAAACCTGCGGAGGAATATCCGCTTCATGTGTCAAGCAAAAATTTAGGCTGCTCTCTTGAAACAAATATGGAACACCGTTCTGTAGCGCTCAGACATCCGCATGAAAGAGCAGTATTTAAAATTGCTGAGGGCGTTGTTTCGGGCTTCCGCGAATTTATGCTTTCCAATAATTTTACGGAAATTCACACCCCAAAAATCTGCGGTGCAAGCGCGGAGGGCGGCGCGAATATATTTAAACTGAAATATTTCGGCAAGGACGCATGTTTGGCGCAAAGTCCTCAGTTTTACAAGCAGACCTGCGTCGCATTCTTTGACAGAGTATTTGAAATTGCGCCCGTTTACAGGGCTGAAAAACACAATTCAACGCGTCATTTGAACGAATATATCGGTCTTGATTTTGAAATGGGCTTTATAAACGACATGACGGACGTCATGAATATGGAAACGGCTATGCTTCGCTATGTTGTTGATTATCTTGACAAAAATTACAGCCATGAGCTTCAGATACTTGAGGCAGAATTGCCCGTAATAAATGACATTCCCGCCGTTACATTCTTTGAAGCGCTTGACATATTGGGTAAATCGCACAACCAATTTGACCTTGACCCGACAGACGAGGTAAAACTTTGCGAATACGCCAAAGAAAAATACGGCAGTGATTTTATATTTGTAACAAAATTCCCCGGTCTGAAACGTCCGTTTTACGCTATGGATTCAAAAGACGACCCGAAGCTTGCCGAAAGCTTTGACCTGTTGTTCCGCGGTCTTGAAATTACAACGGGCGGTCAGCGAATACACGATTATCAGGAGCAGACAGAAAAGCTAAAACGCTATAATATCGAGCCCGAGGATTTAGGCGCGTATATTGACATATTCCGCTACGGAATGCCGCCGCACGGCGGTCTTGGAATAGGACTTGAAAGACTCGTTATGAAGCTTTTAAATCTTTCAAATATACGCGAGGCAAGTCTGTTCCCGAGAGATATTCATCATCTTGACCCGTGATAAAGTCAATTTGCATAATATTTTTCGCAAAACAATCTAACGAATTTCACAAATTGTATATTGACAAAAAACAATTTAGTGATATAATTAGTTTATACAAGTCAATAATTTATTTTGATAAGACAAAGGTGTTTTATATTTTGAAACAGGATATAAAACACCTTTTTTTATAAAACAAGTTTAGCATAAGCTAACATTTTAGGAGGTATTTAAAATGAGTAATGTAGCAGAAATTTTCGGCAGCAAAGTCTTTAATCTGCCGACAATGAAAGAGCGTCTGCCAAAAGAAATTTATAAGTCATTGGTTAAGACAATCAACGACGGCACAAAGCTCGACATCAATGTCGCAAATGCCGTTGCACACGCTATGAAGGAATGGGCAATCGAAAACGGCTGTACGCACTACACTCATTGGTTCCAGCCAATGACAGGTCTTACGGCAGAAAAGCATGATTCCTTTATTCAGCCTACAGATGACAGAACTGTTATTATGGAATTTTCGGGCAAAGAGCTTGTCATGGGTGAACCTGACGCGTCTTCCTTCCCTTCAGGCGGTATCAGAGCTACATTTGAAGCAAGAGGCTATACGGCATGGGATCCTACGTCATTTGCATTTATCAAAGACCATTCTTTATACATACCCACCTCGTTCGTATCATATACAGGCGAAGTGCTTGATAAAAAAACTCCGCTTTTACGTTCGGAAGCGGCGATTGATAAAGCCGCAAAGAAAGTTCTCGCGCTTTTCGGTAAATTTCCGAAAAGAGTTGTTGCTTATGTCGGTCCCGAACAGGAGTATTTTCTTGTTGACAAACAGCTTAGAAACAAGAGAAAGGACTTACTTTTAACAGGCAGAACGCTGTTTGGAGCAAAACCTGCAAAGGGTCAGGAAATGGATGACCATTACTTCGGTCAGATTAAAGAAAGAGTTGCCGCATTCATGAAGGATGTTGACGAGGAGCTATGGAAACTCGGCGTTTTGGCAAAAACCAAGCACAACGAGGTTGCTCCTGCTCAGCATGAGATTGCGCCTATCTTCTCAACAACAAATATTTCAAACGACCACAATCAGCTTACTATGGAGGTTTTGAAAAAAGTAGCAGGTCATCACGGTCTGTATTGTCTTCTTCATGAAAAGCCTTATGAGGGTATAAATGGGTCAGGTAAGCATAATAACTGGTCAATCGGAACATCCGACGGCGAATTGTTATTAAAGCCCGGCAAAAAGCCGGAGGAAAATGTGCAGTTCCTGCTATTCCTTGCCGCTGTTATAAAGGCTGTTGACGACTATGCTGATATTTTAAGAGTATCGGTTGCAACTGCTGGAAATGACCACAGATTAGGCGCTAACGAGGCTCCGCCGGCAATCATCTCAATGTACTTGGGTGATCAGCTTGCAGCCGTTGTTGACCAGCTAAAGAGCGGTCACGGAGTTAAATATGACGCCGGCAAGCTTATTGAGACGGGTGTTGAATCGCTTCCTGATATTGAAAAGGATACAACGGACAGAAACAGAACTTCTCCGTTTGCATTCACGGGAAACCGCTTTGAATTCCGCGCTCCCGGTTCAAGACAGTCAATCGGCGGTATAAACATTGTGCTTAACACAATCGTAGCTGAAACGCTTACAGAAATCGCAGAACAGCTAAAGGACAGCAAGGATGTACACAAGGACGCTCTCGATTTGGCTATTAAAATTTTCAAGGATCATGAAAGAATTATCTTCAACGGCAACGGCTACAGCGATGAATGGGTTGTTGAAGCAGAAAAGAGAGGTCTTTATAACCTAAAAACAACTCCTGACGCTATGCCTCACTTCATTACTCAAAAATCTATCGACCTGTTTACAAAGCAGGAGGTATTTACCGAGGTTGAAGTTAAGACAAGAGGCGAAATCATGATGGAGGATTACAACAATACGCTTCATTTTGAAATGCTCACAATGCTTGAAATGGCTAAGCAGGAAATTTTACCGGCTTGCCTGAAATATACAAAATTCGTGACAGACGATTTAGCATCAAAGAAGGCGCTTGGTCTTGACGCTCCGAATGAGCTTAAAAGGGCTCAGACTCTTACGTCGCTTACAGAAGAGCTTATCGCAAGAATTGACGTTTTAGATAAGGCTTCAAGCGTTCCCGAGCTTGACGCTTACGCAACAGGTATGTATTATAAAAATACGGTTATTCCTGCTATGGATAATCTTCGCGAAACAGCCGATACCCTTGAAACAATTGTTTCAAAAGAATACTGGCCGTTCCCGACATATACGGATTTGCTCTACAGCATTTAATTGCATATAAAAATAGCCGATGCTATGCATCGGCTATTTTATTTTTTTGATATTTAGAATAAAATCTGCAATACCTCAAGCGCAACGGTGATAAGTCCTATTATGCTTAAAATCGTAATGCCTGCTATACACTTTCTCTTTAGCTTAACAAAAGCAAGCTCCATTTCAGCAAGCGAATTTTTCGTGTTGACCTGCGCGTTTTTGAGGTCAAAAACACTGTCGCTCAGCTTTGAAATATTCATAACCGCCTGCTTTATTTCCGCTGTATCATCCGTAATCGTTCCCACTGAATGCTTAATATCAGCTTCATTTGCAGCTCTTTCGCGAGCGTTATCCATATTCTGTATGCTTATATCACCAATTTTCTCAGCAATATTCCCTACGCTCTCAGTAACACCGTTAAGCTTTTCGGTTATATCAGAAATTTTTTCGTCTGTCGCGTCAAACCGTTCCGTAATGGAAGTTATACCCTCCTTAAAATCGGACAGCTTCGATACCGAACCTTTAACGCCTGATGAAATATGATTTTTTATTTCCTCAACGTCAATATTCTTGATTTCTTCAATGATTTTACTGCCTGTTTTTTCCTCAGTCTCAGCATCATCCTCAAGCTTTTCGGCAGTTGCCGCCTTAAAATCTTCGATTTTACCTGCGACGTCTTCCTTAACATTCTTCGCCGCCGCTGAAAATTCACCCGCTTTTTTCTTGAATTTATCAAGCACGCCTTGAATGTTTATTGTGTCGCCAAGGTTCAGCTTTTGAGTATTTTCTACAGGCTCCGCCTCCTCTGATGTATTCATTTTACCGTCAACGCTTTTTAGAAATTCTTCATATTCCTCGTCGCTTCCGCTGTAAAACGCATCATCGCCCTCATAAGACTCAATGTTCAAATCTTCCATATCTTCATCCTTTTTCAACATGTCTTTTATATTTTTCATAAATTCGTTTATTCTACGCATTATATTATTCCTCATCCTCCGACGGTTTCTTCGCGCGGATTGTTACAACCTTTCTTATCTTTTCTTCGGTTTTCTCTATTTCCTCCTCAGCATCAGCGTCCTCTGTATAATCAATCGCCGCACCGCAATGCGAGCAATAGAGCGAACCGTTTTTGTTATACTCGCCGCAGTTAGGACATTTTACAGATTGCTTCAATTCCGCAAGCTTTTCTTTTAAATCGTCAACTTCCTCGAAAAGCTTATCTATGCGTACACATCTGTAAAGCATATACTCAGCAGTCTCTCCTGTCTTCAGATATTCACCGTAGACAGCTCTGCCGATTTCCTCGTAAAGCTCTGTCACTTTACCCTCCGTTTCGTTGATTGCAAAACGTATCTTAGTGTGGCTTACGGCGTCATTGGTCTTTCTTACAACCTGCTTTGTAACCTGCTTAGCGCCCTTTTTTACTTTTTTTGCGCCAAATTTGATTTTTTCAAAAATTTCGTCCATTTTTATCCGTCCTTTCCTCGCATTTGCGTTTAGATATATATTATTATACCACACATTGTCAAATTTTGCTATACTTTTTTATTACTTTTTTGTTAAATTTTATTGTTTTATTGATTTAAATTC
>CAYUSE010000058.1:0-8210 GCA_964447095.1 uncultured Lachnospiraceae bacterium
GATTGTGTTCGGACCTAAGAAAGTTATAATCGTCGCAGGCGTTAATAAAATCGTGGAAAATGTTGAGGAGGGCATAAAGCGTGCAAAGTCAATCGCGCCGATGAACGCAAGGCGCATTACTCATAAAACACCGTGCGCGACAGATGATTGCATGACCTGCTCTGATTGCCATTCACACGCGCGCGTGTGCAACGTAACAAGCATAGTTGACGGCTGCCACTATTTCCCCGAAAGAATTACAATAGTGCTTGTAGCCGAAAATCTGGGATATTGATAATATATATAACGCAAATCACGCCTGTTTATACACTATGTATAAACAGGCGTGATTTATTTAAGCTATTATTCCAATGCTTGTTTTATATCCTCTATTATATCATCAGCGTTTTCTATTCCAACGCTAAATCTTACAAGGTCAGGACCTACGCCGCAGTCAAGAAGCTGTTCGTCGGTCATCTGTCTGTGCGTGCTGCTCGCGGGGTGAAGCGCGCAGGTACGCGCGTCCGCAACGTGAGTAACAATTGCGGCAACCTTTAATTTGTCAAGGAATTTAACCGCCGCTTCGCGTCCGCCCTTAACGCCGAACGAAACGACTCCGCTTGCGCCGAGAGGCAAATATTTGTCAACAAGCGGCTTATATTTACTGTCTTCAAGTCCGGGATAATTTACCCATGCAATCTTATCATTGTCATGCAGAAATTTTGCAACCTTCATTGCATTTTCACTGTGTCTTATAATTCTCAGATGAAGCGTTTCCAAGCCCAAATTCAGCAAAAACGCATTCTGCGGAGAAGGCGAAGAACCCAAATCTCTCATAAGCTGAGCGCGCGCCTTTGTTATATACGCCGCCTTACCAAATCGTTCAGTATAAACAACGCCGTGATATGAATCGTCGGCAGTCGTAAATTCAGGGAATTTTCCGCTTGCCGCCCAATCAAAATTACCGCTGTCAACAATTACGCCGCCAAGCGATACCGCGTGACCGTCCATATATTTTGAAGTCGAATGTGTTACAATATCTGCGCCGAACTCTATGGGACGACACAAAATCGGCGTCGCAAAGGTGTTATCAACAATAAGCGGCACCTTGTGACTATGCGCAAGCTTTGCAAATTTTTCAATATCAAGCACCGTAAGCGCAGGATTTGCTATTGTTTCACCCAAAACCGCCTTAGTGTTTTCCTTAAATTCCTTATCTATCGTGTCATAATCGTCGTCGGGATTTACAAAGGTGGTTTCAATTCCAAATTTTTCAAGCGTAACTCCCAGCAGATTAAAGGTTCCGCCGTAAACTGCCGACGAGCATATAATATGGTCGCCCTCGCCCGCGATATTCATTATCGCGATAAGCGTCGCCGCCTGTCCCGACGAAGTCATCATCGCACCCACGCCGCCTTCAAGCGCCGCGATTTTTTCCTCAACGCAGCCGACTGTCGGATTTGCAAGGCGCGTGTAGAAATAGCCGTCCTCCTCCAAATCAAACAGCTTGCCCATAAATTCCGAGGAGTCGTATTTAAAAGTCGTGCTCTGATAAATCGGCAGTACGCGCGCTTCGCCATTCTTTGGTCTGTAGCCCTCCTGTACGCATTTTGTTTCTATTTTCATGTTAATTCCTCCTTTTCTTCATTTCTTTGTATATATCATTCCATGTCATATCGTTATCTACAAGCATGACAGTAAGGTGATAGATTAAATCCGCGACCTCGTAGCTTATTTCGTCCTTGCTGCGGTTCTTGCCTGCGATAACAACCTCGGCGGCTTCTTCACCGACCTTTTTCAAAATCTTGTCCTCGCCCTTGTCAAACAGATAATTCGTATAGCTGCCAGCCTCGGGATTTCTCTTTCTGTCGGTTATAATAGCCTCATCTTCCGCCATAACGCCCAACAAATCCTCTTTTTCCTCTGTCGGTTCAAGCTTGCCTTCCTTAACGCTTCTGTAAAAACAGCTTCTGTTTCCCGTATGACATGCCGGTCCCGCGGGATTTGCGAAAATCACAAGGCAATCACCGTCGCAGTCAACGCGTATTTCCTCAACATACATAAAATTGCCCGAGGTTTCGCCCTTAACCCACATCTTCTGACGGCTTCTTGACCAGAAAGTCGCTCTGCCCGTTTCAACCGTCTTTTCAATCGCCTCTACATTCATATAAGCGACCATAAGCACCTCTTTTGTGCTTTTATCCTGAACAACAGCAGGAATAAGACCTTTAGCATCAAATTTCAAATCATCAATAAATTTCATTACATAGCCCCCTTTATTTCATTCTTAACAGCGACTTGTTTTTCATCAGATAGTCAACACCCGACAATACCGTCAGCACAACAGAAATCCATACAAAAACATTCGTTATGACAATCGCCGTATCGTGCGGTATTGCGCTGATATTTAAAATCAGCATTGCCGCGATTATTGCAATCATCTGCGATACGGTTTTGATTTTTCCGAGCATTGACGCGGCTATTACCTCGCCTTCCGTTACAGCCGAAAGACGAATACCTGCTACAACAAATTCACGGGTCAGAATAATCATAACCGCCCAAACGCTGATAATGTCCTGCGACATGAATACAAGGAACGATGAGGTTGTAAGTATTTTATCTGCCAAAGGGTCAACAAATTTTCCAAACGGCGTTATCTGGTTATATTTCCGCGCAATCTGACCGTCGAGCATATCCGTAAGCGACGCGACAATAAAAATCAAAAGCGCGAGCATCTGGCTCTTGAAGTCCTGATTAAGCAAAAACGCCATATAAATAGGGACAAGAATTACCCTCAATAATGTAAGTTTGTTCGCAGTATTCATTTTATTCAACCGCCTTTCCCGTTAAATCGTATTCGTCTGCATCTAAAATTTCTACATTTATTATATCGCCCTCGGCGATTTCACGCTCAATTCCAAAATAAACCCTGCCGTCAACATCTATGCTGTCGCCGCGGCTTCTGCCGTAAAACAGGAAGCTTTCCTCGTCATAGCCCTCGGCAAGAACTTCAAGTGTCTTGCCAATTTTCGCTCTGTTCAGCTCAAGCGAAATACCCTGCTGAAGCGTCATAAGAGCGTCGAGCCGCTCCTCTTTTATTTCCTCGTCAATCTGACCGTCAAATTCAGCCGCCGCCGTGTCCTCCTCCTGCGAGTATGTGAACACGCCCATACGGTCAAAGCGGATTTCTTTAACAAAATCGTAAAGCTCCTTAAATTGCTCCTCTGTTTCACCCGGGAAACCGACTATAATCGACGTTCTTATTACGCAGTCGGGCATTTTCTCGCGGATTTTCGTGATTTTTTCAACCATTTCTTCTTTTGACGTCCGCCGCGCCATTCTCCGCAGAATGTCGTTGTTCGCGTGCTGTATCGGCATATCTATGTAATTGCAGATTTTATCATACTTTGCCATTACGTCAATAAGGCTGTCGGTAATCGCCTCGGTATAGTAATAATGGACGCGTATCCAATCTATTTCTATTTTCACAAGCTCTTCAAGCAATGCGTCAAGACTGTATTTTCCGTATAAATCCACGCCGTAGCGCGTCGTGTCCTGCGCGATTAAAATAAGCTCCTTTACGCCGTTTTCGGCAAGTGATTTTGCCTCGTCAACTATATCCTCAATCGTTCGGCTTCTGAAATGTCCGCGTATTTTCGGTATTGCGCAATATGTACAGTTGTTGTCGCAGCCGTCCGCGATTTTAAGATATGCCGTATAAGGCGGAGTTGACAAAATTCTCGGTAAGCGTTCCATAGGCGTTCTGTCCTTATTGCCCGTTAATACGGGCTTTTTGCCGCCGAGCGCGTCATTTATAATATCCGTTATTTTATCATAATCGCCCGTGCCCAAAACCGCATCAACCTCGGGCATTTCAAGCAGAATTTCACCGCTGTAGCGTTCTGCAAGACAGCCCGTCGCAATAAGCAGCTTACAACGTCTGTTTTTGTATTCCGCCATTTCCAGAAGCGCGTCAATCGACTCGCGCTTTGCCGACTCGATAAAGCCGCAGGTATTGACAATTATTATATCCGCGTCCCCGGGATTTGGCACAATATTAAAATTGTCCTCGGCTAAAATTCCGAGCATAATTTCCGCGTCCGTCTGGTTTTTTGCGCAGCCGAGCGAAACAAGTCCGATATTATAGCTCATTTGCTTCCTCCGTTTTTATGTTTTCTATGCAGCTTTTTATGTCGCCGAAGCCGTACCCGCGATAGATAAAATAGCGGATACATTTGTCTATGTTCTTTTTTTCAAAATTGCCGCTGAGCTTTTTTCTTACGAGCGGCTCCAATCTGTTACTCTCGTCCTCGTCAAGCTCCGACAGGGCAAGCTCGATTAAATCCGATGCTATCCCCTTTTGACTAAGCTCCGATTTAATCCGATATTTCCCGAATTTTTTTAAATTCTGCAAATCCTTTGCCTTGCGTTTTGCATAAAGCTCGTCATTTACAAGTTTATATTCTCTGCAAAAATCAAGAGCCTTTTCAATATTTTCTTCCGTCGCTCCTGCTCTTATCAGCTTATCTTTAAGCTCCTTCTCACTGTGCGCCCGAAATTCCAAAAGCCGCAGAGCCTTTTCCTTGGTCTGTTCGTAATTTAAAATCTTTTTTTCTTCCATAATCATAAATTCAATTCAAAATAATCAAACAATTTTGAAAAATCTATTCCGCCGATAATTTTATTCTTATATTTTCCGTTAAGGTGCGTATATCCGCCGACAATCTGCTCCGATTTAATTCCGTAGCTAAGCGACAAATACGCCTCTATATACGCCGATAAGTGGTCGCAGCCGCGGATAATCTCACCATCCAGAGGGTCAAACCTGTCATTATTATATTTTTTATTTATCTCGTCTGACGTTACAATTTCAAGCGTCTCATCCTCAATGATTTTAGATGCAAATTCATTCTGCGTGTAATATTCAATCTCCCTGTGCCAAGCTTTCGGCAAAAGCGGATAAATGACCTTATGCATCTGCTCATCCTCTATCTCAGTTAAAATACTTCCAAGTCCTTTTACCGACGCTTTTACAGGCGATACAATATCGCGTGTCAATACCTCTGGTAAATCATGAAACAGTCCTGCGAAAAAATTATTTATACACCTTTTCGGGCACGGATTTTCAAGCTCCAGCGTCATGAAATATGATAAAATCGCGACTACGAGCATGTGTCCCATAACAAACGTCTGAGGCATTCTTACAGCCTTCGCCCAGCGCTGCTGATAACGGAGCTTTCCGATAAGCGACAGAAATTGCTGCAAATACTCGCTGCCTGCAAAATACCGAAATCCGCTGAAGGTGTCGCATGCCGCAAGACCCTCAATCATTTCCGCTTTAACCTGCTCAATTCCGAAGGTTTCGGGATTCATGTGATAAATAATCTTAAATTCCCAATTACTCGCATGATAATGCGCGGCTTTTAAAATCTGCTTTTCAAGAGCGCTGTAATCCTTATCGAGATAATATCTTTCCATCCTCTCGTAAAATCCTCCGCCGATGCCCTCCGTATGCTCTCTCAATTCATCAAGTACCCAGCGGTCAATCTGCGCGCCTTTTTCCTTTACAAGCTTATGATAAATCGGCGGCTTAATATCCGTCAGAATACTGCGGTGAAAAAATTCAAAAATTCCTCCCTCAATAAGCTTTATCATATCGACATTATCGCCTTCGCATTTCGCGAGAACGTAAGCATAAAACATTTTGTGCGCCTGTTTATCAAGCTCCGTAAAGCCCGTGCCGGGGCGTATGTGGTCGTTCCAGCGATGAATTGACGCCGCTTCGTAAATTAGAGAAATCAGTGATTTTTTTATCATATTTTAAGCTCCTTTTATTCGGGAACACGCAACGAGCATTTTCTCGAAATTTATTCGCGTACTACCGTGTAACCGTGGTCGCGCAAAGATTTCAGCACCCTCTGTCCGTGCTCCGCTCCGCCGACCTCGCACGCGATATGTATAATAGCCTCATTCGGGTCAAGCTCCGCGCTCCAGCGGTCGTACTGCACCATGATTATATTCGCATTCGCATCCGACAATACTTTTGACAGATGCTCCAGACTGCCGGGAATATCAAGCAATGTCGCTCTGAATTTAAGCTTTCTCTCTCTTGAAACAAGTCCCAAATCAATAATTCTCTGAATAAAGCTTACGTCGATATTACCGCCTGACAATACGCAAGCAATCTTTTTTCCCTTCACGTCAACTTTGCCGTTTAAAACAGCCGCAAGAGGAGTTGCTCCCGCAGGTTCGACAACCTGCTTTGTGCGCTCCAATAAAAGCAGAATTGCCGATGAAATTTCAGCGTCAGATACCGTTACAACGTCGTCGGCATATTTATTTATAAGTTCTATTGTGTTATCACCCGGTATTTTAACCGCGATACCATCGGCAATAGTTGAAACGCTGTCGGTTGTGACGAGTTTCTTTTCCTTAAACGATTTTGCGATTGCCGGCGCGCCTTCGGCTTGTACGCCGATTATTTTCACGCGCGGATTTATCTGCTTAACACATGCCGCAACGCCTGCCAGAAGTCCGCCTCCGCCTGCCGGCACAATTACCACGTCAACAGTCGGCAAATCCTCCAATATTTCAATTCCTATTGTTCCCTGTCCTGCCATAACCTCCAAATCATCATAAGGATGCAGGAATGTCGCGCCCTCTTTTTCCTGAATTTCGACCGCTTTGTTGTACGCGTCGTCATAGCAGTCGCCGTGAAGAACAACCTTCGCGCCGTAGCCCTCCGTCGCCGCCACCTTTGCGATAGGCGCAGATTTGGGCATTACGATAGTTGCGGGAATATTATGCACATGAGAGGCATAAGCGACGCCCTGCGCATGGTTACCCGCCGAGGACGCAACCGCCGATTTGATTTCGCCTCGTTCTACAAGCGCGGCAATTTTATTTGATGCTCCGCGGATTTTAAACGAGCCCGTTTTTTGCTGATTTTCAAATTTCAGATAAATTTCTCCGCCTGTCATTGCAGAAAATGTGGTTGATTTTTCTATTTTGGTTCTGTGAATTGTAGGCTCAAGCCGTTTCACAGCCTTTTCTATTTCTTTTAAATCTAAATTCATTGTTTCTCATAACCTTTCGTTTATTATTCCTATCTTATAATTATACCCTAAATGTCTGATTTTTTCAATAGCTATCGGCATATTTTTCCTAAAAATCCATAAATTTTCAAATAAACACAAAGAAGCGGCAAAAGCCGCTTCTCCATATTTATCGTTATTTTTTCAAATGAAACGCCTTTTCGATTTCATCAATCTGGCTTTGATTTATCGCAACAACTTCGCCCAAATCTCTCGACGCAATAATCGCGCGGGCGCTGTATTCGGCAACCTCAAGGCGGTCAAACGCGTTAAGCAGGCTGTCTCCCGTTACGATAACACAATCGTTTTGCACAATCGCAATCGGTGTATTTTCCTTAAATACATCAGCCGTTTCAGCGGCCTTCAAATAGTTTGCGCCAAATTCCAGCTTTGGTATGTTACGCATTAAGATATAGCTTTCGGGAATTGTCCTCGAATCAAGAATTTGGTCAGTCACAACAAACGCCATAATACATGGCGGATGCGCAATAATTATCGAATTGATATGCGGGTGTTTTTTATAAATCTCTCTGTGAAGCTCAACGGAACGGCTCGGGATTTTACCCATTTCCTTATAATTGCCCTCAATTTTTACAATATCCTCTACATCCAGATATTTTCTGTCCTTATCACATGGCGTAATTATAAAGGAGTCGCCGTCAAGACGCTGTGAAAAAGTACCCTGTGTGCTTGTAAATAGCTGCTGATTATATGCGCGTTTGATAAGATTGCACATCTCGCGTCTTGCATTTTTCTCAACGCTTGTTATCTTATTTTCAATTAACTCTTTCATGTAAATGTGCTGACGGGATTTATACCATTCAAGCTGTTCATCGGCAAGTGATATAGGTGTTCCGATTTTATTCGCATCAATTTCAAGTCTTGCGCAAAAATCAAGTGTTTCAAATGACTTGAACGCCTCAAAAAGCGAGCTTGAACCGACAACAACACCGTGATTTTCAAGAATAACCGTATTGAAGCCCTTCTTAAATTCCTCTGCAATTTTTTCTCCCAAATCCGAGCTTCCGGGCAAGCCGTATTTTGCAAGACCTATTTCTCCGCATGAAAATTTCACGTTCGGGATTAGGCTTGTATTCGGCATTTTACGTACAATACTAAACGCAACCAAAGCCGGCG
>CAYUSE010000059.1:0-8190 GCA_964447095.1 uncultured Lachnospiraceae bacterium
GGATAATATTTGCTGTACGGCTCGTCAAGACCGTTCACGTATCCTACAACCGCCTGCTCCAGCATCTCCCCCTTATCATAGTCATTAAGATAATTTTTATCAAGATAGCTGTCAATAATGCTTATCTTATTCGCAAAATTCTTATATTCATCTTTTGACGGCAGATACCTCGTGTATCTTCCTATGAATTTTGACGCGCCAACAGTAACTATAAAAGTTGCCGCCGCGGTAATCACAGCAGTAAGCACAATTTTATTTTTTTCTGTCATATTGCTTTATTTCCCTTCACTTATATAAATATTTTTAATATTATTGTCATCTGTGAAAACAGCTATGCAATAGCATAGCTGTTTAATCTCATATTTTCATCGGATTTGATGCAAGATATTTATGAACCATCATCGCTACCTTAAATACAATAGCCTGATCAAACTTCCTCAAATCAAGTCCCGTGAGCTTATATATTTTTTCAAGACGATAAACAAGTGTATTTCTGTGAACAAACAGCTGCCGTGATGTTTCGCTGACATTCAGGTCATTTTCAAAAAACTTATTTATTGTAAGTATTGTCTCATCGTCAAGTGACGTAATTCCGCCTTTTTTGAAAACCTCCTGCAAAAACAATTCGCAAAGCTTAATCGGAAGCTGATATATAAGTCTTCCTATTCCCAAATTATCGTAATTTAAAATGTATTTTTCCTCATCAAATACCTTTCCGACCTCCAGCGCAATCTGCGCTTCTTTATATGAATTGTTCAGCTCGTCAATATTTGCCGCAACAGTAGAAAGTCCGATAAGTACCGTATTCATAGTTTCAGCATTTACAGTGTCGAGAATTGACTGAGCCATCGCTTCAAGCTCTTCGGAATTGAGGATTTCCTTAAGCTCCTTTATAAGTACTATATTATTCGCGTCAATATTTATGACAAAATCCTTTTCCTTGTCGGGGAACATATTTCTTACAACCTCATAAATACTGTTTTCTCCCGAACCTATAACCTTAATATAAAATACAGCGCGCGGAATATCAATATCAACATGAAGCTCGCTTGCCTTCTGATGAAGGTCAAATGCAAGCAGGTTATCGAATATAATATTCTGCATGAAGTTTGTCTTGTCATACTTTTCGTCATAATAATGCCTTACATTATTTGCCGCAACCGCAATAGCGTTACAGCAGTATTTCGATACCTCATCCGTACCCTCTACATATACGACATACTCGGAATACGGCTTATTTGACATTATGCGGACGGTATAGCCGTCTTTAAACAGCAATTTTTCACTGTTTGTCGCCGCATATACAAGGTTGTTCATTGTTTCCGCGCTCGGCTCCGCGCCTGTGTATGCGAGAACTAAGCCCTGCGAATCAGCAATACCGAATTTTTTCGGAAAAACTTCCGCCATCTGTGTTACGATGTTTTGAAATGCTTTGCTTATCATCACTTTTTCCTCCTGTTTAAATTTATTACGATATACATTACTATTATACACCAAATAACACATAATTTCAAGCTATATTTGTAAATTTTTGTGTATTTTTTCTTTTGGCTTTTTCAAAAAAAGCTGCCGGCATTTCTATCCTCTGCCGGCAGGCTTAAAAGACATCTCTTTCAGTCCGATACTGTCCATATATTATTTTTTTCCTCTCTCGAATACGGAATTTCCATTTTATTTTTTATCCCGTCAGGCTTAATAACATTTTTCAGCTCAGTCTGCTGTTTTGCGTTAATTTCCTTTTCCATACAAATCGCTCCTTTCGCAATTAGTATGTGTAAAAATCCGTTTTTTATTTAATTTCGTCTATATCATAAGGTGTAATTTGATATACAAAATAATTAAGCCAATTAGAGAACAGCAGATTAGCATGAGAATGCCATCTGACCATAGGCTTTTTATTCGGATTGTCATTAGGAAAATAATGCTTTGGCACGGCAGGATTTAAGCCTTTTTCCAAATCACGGAAATATTCATCCCTTAGAGTGTTCGCGTCATATTCGCTGTGTCCCGTAACAAAAATACGCCGACCTCCCTTAGTAAAGACTATGTAAACTCCCGCTTCCTTCGATTCTGCAAGAATTTCAAGCTCCTTTACCTTTTTTATATCCTCAGCTCTCACCTCGCTGTGACGTGAATGAGGCGCGTAAAACTCGCTGTCAAATCCTCTCACAAGCTTTGCAGTACGACGGTTTACCCGATGCTTAAACACCCCCGAGCATTTTTCCTCAAGAGGATATTTCGGCACTCCGTAGTGATAATAAAGCCCCGCAAGTGCCGCCCAGCAAAGATGCAGCGTAGACGTAACATGAGTTTTTGACCATTCCATGATTTCGGTAAGTTCCTTCCAATAGTCAACCTCTTCAAAATCAAGGTTTTCGACAGGAGCGCCGGTTATAATCATTCCGTCATATTTAGATTTTTTTATTTCATCAAATGTTTTATAAAATTCTGACAAATGCTCGTGCGGCGTATTTTTTGACCGGTGCGTATTCATTTGCAGAAAATCAATTTCCACCTGTAAAGGTGAATTGGAAAGCAGTCGCAGGAGCTGTGTTTCCGTTGTTATTTTTGTCGGCATGAGATTTACAATCACAATTTTAAGAGGTCTGATGTCCTGATGCATCGCTTTTTTCTCACTCATTACAAATATATTTTCACGGCGAAGCTGCTTCGTTGCCGGCAGCTCGTCGGGGATTCTTATCGGCATACGCATGCTCCTTTCTATAATATTTATCTATTTTATCACAACTTTTTTATTTTTACAAGTGCCTGTATTTGCCTTAAAACTACATTAAAATCTATAATTCTTTCTATATTCCGCCGCCTTTTTAAGCAAATACTCTCTATTGTTTAAATCAGGGTTTATGATAACCTCTTCAATCATCAGCTTCAAAACATCGCCTATTGCTCTTCCCGGTCTGTATCCTATTTTAATCAAATCCCTGCCGTTTACCACAAGGTCTGAAATAAGATACGGCTGACCCTCTGCAAGAATTTCCTTATATATGCGGTAAACCTCATCAATCCTGCGTTTTTTCTCCTCAAAATATTTTGGATTTTTCGCCGCGTTATCGGCAAGCTGCAGCGTCAGAAGCTTCTCAAAAAGATTTGCTCCCGTGCGCGCCATCATGCGCTTTATCGATGATGACTGCGGCTCAATCCGGACATCGTGGTTTTCAACCAGCACAATAATATCATGTATAGACTCATTATCGAGCCTAAGTCTATGGAGCATATCAGTCGCAATACGTTTACTTTCCCTGTGATGTCCGTAAAAATGAATTATCCCGTTCGCGTCTGTGCTTGAACACGGCGGCTTGCCTACGTCATGCATTACAGCCGCCCACCGCACCGCAAGGTCAGGCGGAGTGTTTTTCACCGTCTGCATTATATGCTCGCCGACATCATATATATGATATTTATTCTTCTGCGGTTCGCCAAAGCATACATCAAGCTGCGGCATGATATACTGCATCAGTCCCAGCTCATGCAGAAGCCGGAAATAATCGGGATTTTCACTCAGTAAAATTTTATTAAGCTCCTCCAAAATCCGTTCGCTGCTAACTTTTTTTATCAGGACTGCACATTTTTTTATCGCACGCTTTGTTTTTTCCTCAATATTGAACGATAACACTGCGCTGAAACGCACTGCCCGAAGCATCCTTAAAGCGTCCTCTTTAAACCTCTGCTCGGGAACGCCTACGCATCGTATCATTTTCGATTTTATGTCGTTACGTCCGCCGAAAAAATCAATAAGCCCGCGCTTGGGACTATACACCATGGCATTTATCGTAAAATCACGCCTCAGACAATCCTCACGTACACTGTCAACAAAGCATACGTCATTGGGATGACGCCCGTCGTCATACTCGCCGTCACGCCTGAAGGTTGTAACCTCATAGCCTGTTTTGTTTTCAATTACCGTAACCGTGCCGTGTTTTATGCCAGTGTCTATCGTGCGTTTAAACAGCATTTTAACTTCATCCGGTTTTGCGCTTGTTGAAATATCATAATCGTGCGGCGTTTTTTTCATAATCAAATCACGCACTGCTCCTCCTGCCACATAAGCGGAAAAGCCGCCTGTTTCCAGCCGGCTCAAAATATTCAAGGCTCCGTCATTTATGTGCAGTTCCATTCCCTATTCCCTTTCCATATTTGTGGGCATGAAGTTCTGGCTGTTTAGCATATCGGTAATATTATCATTGTCCCTGCCCTTGATTTTCTTCATTCGGGCAAGCTTTAACTGCTGTAACGCCGCAATTGAGCCTGGACCTGCAATACATCCGCCTTCGCAAATCATACCCTCAATAATATCCTCGGGAAGCTTGCCAACCTTTAACATCTGCAATGCAAGCTTACATTCTTTCGCGCCGTTGCAGGGCTTCGCTTTAATCTCATCGGTGTTTCCTCCAAGCTCGGATACAGCTTTCATTACAGCCTCCGTCACGCCGCCGCTTCCCGAGAAGCGTCTGCCAAATGATGTTGCTTCGCTCTTTGCCTCGTCGCATTCCGATGGATTGATACGGCGCGCGTCAAACAGTGCGTTTAATTCCTCAAAGGTCATAACCGCGTCGGGCTCGCCCTCAACATCAAATTTTCTTTCCGTCTTTTTCGCCATACACGGACCTATAAACACAACATAAGCGTACGGGTTATTATCCCTTATCCAGCGCACGGAGGCAACCATGGGCGATACGGTATTGGACATCTTATCCGCAATCTCGGGATAATGCTTTCTTATAAGATTAACAAAAGCGGGACAACATGAGGTTGTCATTTTTTCGCCTTTTTCGTGATTTTCTATAAGCTCCTTCGCCTCGTTATACGCTACCGCGTCGCCGCCGAGAGCGATTTCATGTACCTCGTCAAAGCCAAGCTTCAAAAGAGCGGTTTTAAGGCGTCCTATAGTCACCTCAGGTCCAAACTGACCCTCTGCAGCAGGAGCCGGCAGAGCTATCACCTTAATATTCGGGTCGCTGATTTTTTCAATTACCTCGGTAATCTGCGACATATCCGAAATTGCTCCGAACGGACATGCATTCGCGCAATGACCGCAGCCTATACACTTATCCTGATCTATAATCGCAAGTCTGTCGCCGCCGATTGTAATCGCTCCCACATCACAGCTTCTCTTACATGGACGCATAAGGTCTGCAATTGCATGATACGGACACGCCTCCGCGCATTTTCCGCATTCACGGCACTTCGTCTGGTCTATGTACGCGCCTCTGCCTGTTATTGTAATCGCCCCGAAAGCACAGGCACTTTGACAGCTTTTTGCCATACATTTCTGGCAGTTCTCCGTAACCTGAAAACGGTTAATCGGACATCCCTCGCACGCTGCCGGAATTACCTGTATTACATGGTCGTTTATCTCACGATGTTCCACATTATGCTGCGGAAGCGGAGCTTTTCCCATGGCAAGTCTTACTCTTTGACGTATAATTTCTCTTTCCTTATATACGCAGCATCTAAATCTCGGTGTTGCGCCCGGTATAAGCTTAAAAGGGATTTCGTCGATTGCCTCGTCATTCAGCTTTTTTCTGAAAGCCAAATCCGCAACCTCGCGAAGCGCCTCATATTTCATTTGTCTCGTATCTGTATTCCTCTCCATTTTTTTACCCTCCGTCCATTGCTTTGCCAATTGAATAAGCTTCAATTTATTCAATAATCCTATCAATTATAATCATACACTATTTAAGAAGAAAAGTCAATAAAACACCCTATAATATCTCAAACAAATTTCATTTATTACATCATTATTACATTACTGTTATACATATTGACACACACTATATATTGGGGTTATAATCGAATGCATAGTGAAAATATACAATATACAGAAAAGGAATGGTAATGCTAAAATGGTGGAATACATTGTAAAACGCGACGGAAGAACAGCGGAATTTGATATAGATAAAATTACCCGGGCAATAAACAAAGCTTTTATTGCAAGCACCGAGAGAGATGACAAGGAATACTCACGCGCGCTTGCGGCAAAGGTACTTTATGAAATCGAGGAACAGGGACTTGTTCATCCAACAGTCGAGCAAATTCAAGACTGCGTAGAAAAAGTTTTAATTGATAACGGACATGTGAGAACAGCCAAGACATATATTGTGTACCGTTCGGAGCGTTCACGTGTCAGAGAAATGAACACGGACTTAATGAAAATTTATGAGGAAATCACTTTCAAGGATGCATCAGAGTCCGATATTCAGCGCGAAAATGCGAATGTTGACGCGAATACAGCAATGGGTACAATGCTTAAATACGGCTCGGAGGGAGCAAAGAAGTTCTTCCAGATGTATGTATTAAAGCCCGAGCATTCAAAAGCGCATATTGATGGAGATATTCATATTCATGATATGGACTTCCTTACAATGACAACAACCTGTACGCAGATTGACCTGCTTGATTTGTTCAAGGGTGGCTTCCATACCGGACACGGTGTTTTGCGCGAGCCCAACGATATTGCAAGCTATGCCGCGCTCACCTGTATTGCAATACAGTCAAACCAGAATGACCAGCACGGCGGTCAGAGTATTGTAAATTTCGATTACGGCTTGGCTCCCGGAATAATTAAAACCTACAAAAAAATCTATACGAAAAACCTATCAAAAGCGATTGAGCTTATCGGCGAAAGCGACATTGATGAAGAAACGCTGCTTAAAATCCGCAATGACATTATAGCTTCGGGCGTACCCCTGAGAATAGGCGAACACGACGAGTACGCAAAGCTTGAAGCTGAAAAATTGAAGGAATTCGGCATTAAAAATATAGAAAAATGCCAAAAATTTGCATTTGACAGAACACTCGCCGAAACGGACAGAGCAACATATCAGGCAATGGAAGCGCTTATCCACAACCTAAACACAATGAATTCAAGAGCCGGCGCTCAGACGCCGTTTTCATCAATAAATTACGGCATGGATACCTCGCCCGAGGGACGCATGGTTATTAAAAATGTGCTTCTCGCAAACGAGGCAGGACTTGGAAACGGCGAAACGCCTATATTCCCTATCCAGATTTTCCGCGTTAAGGAAGGCGTAAGCTACAACAAAGAAGACCCGAACTACGATTTGTTCAAGCTTGCGTGCCGCGTAAGCGCGAAGCGTCTTTTCCCGAACTTCTCGTTCGTGGACGCGCCGTTTAACCTGCAATACTACAAAGAGGGACACCCCGAAACAGAAATCGCGTACATGGGCTGCCGCACGCGCGTTATCGGCAATCATTACGACCCGACACGCGAGCAATGCAACAGACGCGGTAATTTAAGCTTTACATCAATCAATCTGCCCAGAATTGCAATCCGCGCAAAGGGCGATATAGCATGGTTTTATGAGGAGCTTGACAGAAAAATTGATTTGGTTATCGAACAGCTTCTTGACCGTTTTGAAATCCAATGCAAGAAAAAAGTCAAGAACTTCCCCTTCCTTATGGGCAACGGTGTATGGCTTGACAGTGAAAAGTTAGGTCCGAATGACGAAATCGGCGAAGTTCTAAAACACGGAACACTCTCAATCGGCTGGATTGGTCTTGCCGAAGCGCTTGTTGCTCTAATCGGCGAACATCATGGTCAATCAGAAAGAGCGCAGAATTTAGGCTTGGAAATAATTTCACATATGAGAAAGCGTATGGACGAGGAAACCGAGCGCACGGGCTTGAATTTCAGCCTGCTTGCAACTCCTGCAGAGGGGCTTTCGGGACGCTTTGTAAGAATAGACCGTGAAAAATTCGGAGAAATCAAGGGCGTAACGGACAGAGATTACTATACAAATTCCTTCCATGTACCTGTTTATTACAACATCAGCGCAATTGACAAGATTTACAAAGAAGCGCCGTATCACGCGCTCACAAATGCAGGTCATATCTCATATATCGAGCTTGACGGCGACCCGACAAAAAATCTTGATGCGTTTGAAAAGGTAATACGCGCAATGCATGATGCAGGCATAGGCTACGGCAGCATAAACCATCCCGTTGACCGCGACCCTGTTTGCGGATACACCGGTATTATCGGCGATGTATGTCCGAAATGCGGACGTCACGACGGCGATGACGGCATTAAAATAGACAGAATACGCCGCGTAACGGGCTATCTTGTAGGAACGCTCGACCGTTTCAATGACGGTAAGCGCGCCGAGGAACGCGACAGAGTTAAGCATAATGTGTGATATGAAAATCAGA
>CAYUSE010000060.1:0-8094 GCA_964447095.1 uncultured Lachnospiraceae bacterium
ATGACCGCGCCGAGCGCGCCGTTCATGATGAGCTTTTTTTTGATGCCTCCGATTATAGGGTGCAGTTCCTTTGTGACGCTTTCCATAACGTTGCACAGGTTTTCGGCAATGCCGCCGATATTCTGTGAAGCAAGCGCGGCAATCATTGCATCTGTGTCCGGTCGCTCCGTAATGGGCGCGCTGTCTATTTCGGCATAAACGGTGCGTGTCGAAACGCTTATCGGCGGTTTGACCAAAAGAATATAAGCGTCTGTCATTGGCGGAAGAGGGGTCAGCTTTTCGCCTATACCTTCCGCAAGCTGCGTTCCGCCCTCGAAGCAGTAGGGAACGTCAGCGCCCAGCTCTGCCCCCAGTGTTTTCAGTTCAGGCAGCGAGAGCGGAGTGTTATAGAGCATGTTCATTGACGTGAGCACTGCCGCACAGTTACCGCTTCCGCCTGCAAGTCCTGCTGCAACCGGTATGTTTTTATGAATCATAATTTTTGCGCCGCCGTGTATACCCGTTTTTTGAAGAAACATATCCGCCGCTTTATAGGCAATATTTTTCTCGTTCGTAGGTAAATAGCGCAGGTTTGTCGATATGGAAATGCCGCTATCCTCCTTGTCGGTTATTACAAGGTCAAACAGCGACACCGTTTGCATAATCATTTTAATATCATGGTAGCCGCTTTCTCGCTGTGAAAGAACGTCAAGCGTCAGATTGATTTTGGCAAAGGAACGCGAAATGGCGCGCTTTCCGGTTATTATAGTATCTTTAGCAAGCATGACTTTTCTCCTTAAAGCAGATTGTGTGATTTGTCAATCACCTCTTTTATGACGTTATCGCCCACAGTATCTTCACATTGCGCTTTTTTCAGATATGCGAGGTATTCTATGTTTCCCTCAGGGCCTTTAATAGGCGAGTAGGAAAGCCCGGCAACGTGCAAGTCTATACTTTTGGCAAAGTCGAGTATATTTTTAACAACCTCGTAATGAACATTGATGTCCTTGACTACACCCTTTTTGCCGACCTGTTCGCGTCCCGCCTCAAACTGCGGCTTTATCAGCGCGACAATTTCGCCGTTATTTTTGAGCAGGCTTTTTGCGACAGGAAGTACCAGCCGAAGCGATATAAATGAAACATCAATAGAAGCGAAGTCAATCTCGCAGCCTATGTCCTCAGGTGTGACATACCGGATATTGGTACGTTCCATATTCACAACCCGCTCGTCCTGCCTGAGCTTCCACGCGAACTGACCGTATCCCACATCCACTGCAAAGACCTTCTTCGCACCGCACTGGAGCATACAGTCGGTAAAACCGCCCGTTGATGCACCGATATCCATTGTTGTTTTGCCTTTGAGAGTTATGGGAAATTCCGCCATAGCCTTTTCAAGTTTCAATCCGCCGCGACTTACATATTTCAGAGTTTCGCCGCGTACTTCGGCTACGGTTTTGTCCTCATCCACCATTTGACCTGCCTTGTCGCATTTTTGATTGTCTATATAAACTTGTCCCGCCATTATGAGCGCTTTGGCTCTTTCGCGGCTTTGCGCCTGCCCGTTTTTAACAAGCAGTGCATCCAATCTGATTTTTGCCATATTCTACTCCGTTATTTTTGCCGCGATTGTTTCGGCGTCTATTCCATACAGCCTGTCCAGCTCATCGATTGAACCGTGTGTAATCGGTGTATCGGGAAAAGCGAAAACTCTAAATTTACAATCTACATTCTTTTCCTTTAAAAGCATGCCAATGGCGCTGCCGATACCGCCTATTTTAACGTTATCCTCTATAGTTATTACGTTTCCTGTCTTCATCGCCGATGCGATAATTGCAGCCTCGTCCAGAGGCTTTATTGTGGGGAGCGCAATTATTTCTATTGATTTATCGGTAAGAGCTTTAACTTCCTGCGCCCGTTTTACCATTCTTCCCGTAGTTATTATTGTAACATCTTTGCCTTCGCAAACAATCTGCGCCTTTCCGAGTGTAAAATCCGCACTGATATTTTCCGCTTCAGCAGAGCCGCGCGGGTACCGTATCGCAATGGGAGCGTTGAATTTGTTCACTGCGAAATCGAGCATAATGCTGAGCTGGTCAAGCGTGGCAGGTGAAAGTACGGTCATATTGGGCATATGCGTGAGATATGAAATATCATATACGCCCTGATGCGTTTCGCCGTCCGCACCGACAATGCCGGCTCTGTCAATCGGGAATACAACATGCAGATTTTGCAGGCAAACGTCGTGTAGAGTTTGGTCATAGGCGCGCTGCAGAAAAGACGAATAGAGCGGAATAACGGGAGTGTATCCGCCGGCGGCAAGACCTGCCGACATTGTAACTCCGTGTTCTTCAGCAATTCCGACATCGAAAAATCTGTTTTTGAAGCGGATACGAAACTCCTCCAGTCCCGTACCGTTCGGCATTGCGCCGGTTACGGCAAGGATTTTTTGGTTATCCTCTGCAAGCTTCACGAGCGTACTGCCAAAGCGTTCGCTGTACGTTTCGCCGGATTTTCGCGTTTCTCCCGTTTCCTTATCGAAAGCGGAGACACCGTGAAATTTCTGCGGGTTACTCTCCGCGAAAAAATAGCCCTTACCCTTCTTTGTCTGAATGTGCAAAAGTACCGGTCTCCTGTCGTCTTTCGCGTATTCGAGGCAGTATATGAGCGACTTCACGTCATGACCGTCAATCGGTCCCATATACACAAAGCCCATATCGTCAAAAAGCGTTGTTGGTATTACAAGACGGCGGAAGAATCGTTTTATCTGCTTTAATATGTTGGCAATAGATTTTCCGCAAAGCGGTACTTTCTTGAGAAAGCTCTCAACAGCGTGCTTTGAGCGGAAGTAAAACGGCGACATACGCAGCTTGCGCAGATGCTTTGATACTGCGCCCACATTTTTTGAAATAGACATTGCGTTGTCGTTTAAAATAAGAATGAGCGGAGTTTTAGTTTGCCCCGCGTCGTTCATCGCTTCATACATCATGCCGCCCGTCAGCGCACCGTCTCCGAATACGGCAATAACATTGTTATCGCCGCCATTTAGGTCGCGCGCTCTGGCAATACCCAGAGCTGCGGAAATTGACGTGGAGCTGTGACCGGTATTAAATGTGTCGCATTCGCTTTCGGAACGTTTCGGAAAGCCGGACATGCCGCCAAAACGGCGCAGCGTCTTAAAATCGTCTTTGCGTCCTGTGAGGATTTTATGTACGTAGGACTGATGTCCCACATCGAATATTATTTTATCTTTTGGAACGTTAAAAACAGTGTGCAAAGCAACGGTCAGCTCCACAATTCCGAGATTGGAAGCCAGATGACCGCCTGTTTTGGATACACTGTCAATCAAAAACTCACGTATCTCTGTGCAAAGAGAAACGAGTTGGTCTGTATTAAGCTGTTTCAAATCGTCCGGCGATTTAATTCTGTCCAAAAGTTTTTCCATATACAAGACCCCGTTATTTTTTCTTTAAATGTTTTGCAAAGTACATCATTTTTCCGACAACAAACACGATTGTGTTTCCGTTCTGCATGGCAATTCCCTTCGACATAGCCTTGCCGCCGATTGTGAGTGCGCCGACAAGTCCTGTAAGAACGAGACTCGGCAGCATACCGCTCCATGAGAATACGCTGATAAGCTCAGCCACGATAAGCGCGGTGGTTGCACCCGAAATGATACCGGCAATATCGCCGATAACATCGCAGCACATGTTTGCAAGCTGCGGAGCATGGCGTATTACGGAAATGCTCTCACGTGCGCCCGCAACCTTGCGGGAAGACATGGAATGAAAGGGCTTTTCTTCGGCGGACTGCACGGCTGTTCCTACCATATCGAATATGATATTCACAGCAATAATCAATAAAAGCAGTACAAATGCAAAGAATAGCGAAAGCGATTTCATTGCCGATGATGTCACAAAGCTGAAAAATACTGAGAGCGCAAAGGACAGCACAAGAACAATAAGCGTCCACTTATTTGAGGTTGATACATTCGAATTGGGGCGGGGAACTTTAAATTTCTTCCGCCCGTGTATGTCGGATTTATCCAATTTATACTCTCTCCTTTATATAATAAAAACGGCAAAAAGCCAATATCCTGCAAAATTAATAGGGCAACAGGCAGGGTAAAGTTTGCGGCTTAGGTCCGGCAGGTTTTCCCGTGAGCCTGCTTTATCGTCGCCGAAGAAGCGGTTTCCCATTAAAGGCTTACACCCCATAGGGTCGCCGGAGCGCCACTGAGTCCGCACTGCAATCCCCTGTCTGTCCGCAAGCGACAGTCTAGAAGTTTTCCCAAACAGCCAAGCGCTAATCGTATCCTCTTTTGCAGATATGGTTTCAACACGCAATACTCCTTAACTGACAAGGCCTTTGCAGTTGAAGGGTTCAGATCGCATATCCGCCATATCCACTCAAGGCTGGCTACGCTGCCCACAGCATTCATACCGCGTCCCTTATGAGGCTGCGGATTACTAACCGCGAAACAGGTTTTCCCCTATGCCGTAACGATTTGCACCCTTAGGGGGTATGGACCGCCACAGTCATAGGCCTCCACGGAAAAGGGGGAAGGAGATCCATGCCATTGGAAACCGCCCCTAAACCTTAACTCCCAGCATCAGCCCCGAACTGGGCGTTCAAAGCAAAACACCAGAAACTTCATCGATGTGCCATTTGGCGGATTTTTAGGCCCGCTTTCCGAAAAGCCGTACTGACTAGGATACTGCGCCGCTATTATAATTATCAATAAATATATCATATTTTTCAGGAAAAGTCAATATCAGACACGCTAATTTAGTACTGTATTTTTATACGTCTTTTATACCCCCTAATCCGATAATAATATATTTTTTTGCATAAATATTGACAATATTTTTATATTATGATAAAATTTTCATATCTTAAATTTAACACAAGGGGGATTATGTATGACGTTAACAGACGTTTTAGAAAAAATTGATGGCTGGGTATGGGGAATACCGCTTATAGTTTTAATTCTGGCTGCAGGTATTTATCTTACAATCCGCGTACACGGTCTTCAGGTGAGACATCTTGGCAAGGCTCTTAAATTTATGGTTAAAAATGAAGAGGGCGGCGAAGGAGAAATTTCAAGCTTCGGCGCATTGTGTACAGCTCTTTCGGCTACAATAGGAACCGGAAACATTGTCGGAGTTGCAACAGCTATTGCGGCAGGCGGACCGGGAGCGCTGTTCTGGATGATTGTTGCGGCATTTTTTGGCATGGCAACAAAGTACACCGAGGGTTTTCTTGCAATTAAGTACCGTACAATAGATGATAACGGACATGTTCTGGGAGGTCCGTTCTATTATATAGAAAACGGAATGGGCGCAAAGTGGAAATGGCTTGCAAAGCTGTTCGCTCTGTTCGGAGTTCTGGCAGGACTTCTCGGCATTGGAACAATTACTCAGATAAACGGTATTTCATCGGCAATTCAGGATTTCTTTGACCCGAATATATCTCACATTGCTTTTTCAATAGGCGGTATGGATTATTCATGGGCGGTAGTAATAGGCGGAATTATTGTTACACTGCTTGTTGCGCTTGTTGTAATCGGCGGAGTTAAGCGTATTTCAAACGTATCGCAGGTTGTTGTGCCGTTTATGGCTATTTTATACGTTCTGTTTGCGATAATTCTTCTTATTTGCAACATTACAAAAATTCCCGGAGCGATTGTTGAAATTGTTCAGGGCGCATTCGGCTTCGGCGACGGCATTTCAAGCATACGCGCTGTAGCGGGCGGTGTTCTCGGAGCAATGATAGCTTCAATGCAAAAGGGCGTTGCGAGAGGTATTTTCTCAAATGAAGCAGGTCTTGGTTCAGCGCCTATCGCGGCGGCTGCGGCTAAAACAAAGGACACGGTTCGTCAGGGACTTGTTTCCATGACAGGAACATTTATCGACACTATAGTTATTTGTACAATGACAGGACTTTCAATCGTAATCGGCGGCTCATGGGCAAAGGAAGGACTTGCAGGCATTCAGATTACAAGAGATGCTTTTCAGTCGGGACTTCCGTTCCCCGAAATGGTATCGTCATTCGTGCTTATGGCGTGTCTGACATTCTTCGCGTTTACGACAATCCTCGGCTGGGATTACTACAGTGAACGCTGCCTTGAATATCTGTCGGGCAGAAATCAGACAATGGTTAAAATTTACAGATGGATTTATATCGCGGCTGTATTTATCGGCCCGTATCTGACAGTTTCCGCTGTGTGGACAATCGCCGATATATTTAACGGCTTAATGGCAATTCCAAATATAATAGCGCTGTTTGCTCTAAGCGGAATAGTGGCAAAGGAAACAAACGCATATTTCAAAAATTATAAATCGCTTAAATAAAGCTTGGGGGTGTTACGCATTTTGTGACACCCCCGATTATTAACCTCATTCTTATTTTACATTGGGAGTAATTATGAAAATTCTGCGGATTTTACTTATAATTATCGGCTGCATATTTGCGATTGACGGCGCGATAAGCGCGCTTACCGCCAACTTTACAATCGGTATAATATCGGAAATTTTATTGGGCGCAGTATGCATTTTATTTGGTATGTTTTTAAAAAAATTAAAAGCATGGCTGAAAATTTCCGTGACAGCAGTATTGGCTGCCATACTTATATCATGCATTTCCGTATGGCTTTACGGAATACATGACACTGCCGATTATACAGAAGACGTGCTGATAGTTCTCGGAGCGGGAATTCACGGAGAAATCCCCACAGCCCCGCTTGCCGCGCGCCTTGATACAGCGTCTGAATATCTTACGAAAAACAAATCCGCTTATGCAATCGTAACAGGCGGACAAGGTCCTCAGGAAAGCATTACGGAAGCAGAGGCAATGGAAAAATATCTTATAGCAAAAGGCATCGATGGAAACCGGATATTAAAAGAAGATAAGGCGACAAGCACCTCGGAAAATTTCAGATATTCCAAAAAAATACTTGACGAGCGTTTCAAAAATGCCAAAATCGCAGTGCTGACCAATGATTTTCATATTTACCGCGCAAAGCGTCTTGGTGAAATTGAGGGCGTAAGCGCAGCGGCTATTCACGCGAAAACGCCGTTCGAAGGAAGAATTTCCGCATACATTCGTGAATTGCTTGCAATAGCCAAAATGTGGGTAATTGATATGAGGAAATAGAAATTTTGTAAATAAAGTTAAATTTTAGTTGAAATTGCAGTAAAAATATGTTACAATATAAGCATAAGTTATAAGTTATCAATAAAAAGGAGTGATTAAAATGGTACAGGGTATTGAACATGTTGCCATTGTTTCAAAGGATACTGCTGCATTAAAAGATTGGTACATGGAAATGTACGGCGGCAGAGTTGTTTATGACAACGGAAAAGGAACATATTTTTTACAATTTGCTGATGGCAGTATGATTGAATTTGTCGCTGCAATGTCTGATAAAACAGCAGACGAGGAAAAGCAGGCAGGAATAAGACATATTGCATTTTCTGTTTCATATCATGAATTTGACACGATTGTCGCAAAGCTAAAGGCGGATGAAAGAGTTACAGAGGTTCATGACGTTTCTGAAAACGCAAAGGGACTTAAAACGTATTGGTACAAGGATATTGAGGATAATTTCTCACACCTGATTTACCGCCCCGATCCACTGCAATAAAGTGGAAAATGCTCCATTAAAACAGTTAATATTTATATTAAAATAAAAAAATATAAGGAGGAATAATCCAATGAGTGATTACTTAAATTTCAGCCTTGAAGGCAAAGTTGCGCTTGTAACAGGCGCATCTTACGGCATCGGTTATGCTATCGCTTCGGCGTATGCAAAGTCGGGCGCTAAAATTGTATTCTGCGATATTAAGCAGGAATTTGTCGATAAGGGTCTTGCTTCATATAAAGCAGACGGTATCGACGCAAAGGGCTATGTCTGCGACGTAACAAATGATGCTATGGTTCAGGACATGGTAAAGAAAATCGAAGCTGAGGTCGGCGTTATCGACATTCTTGTAAACAATGCCGGTATCATCAAGAGAATACCCATGTGCGACATGACTGCCGATGAATTCAGACAGGTTATTGACGTTGACTTGAACGCTCCGTTTATCGTATCAAAGGCAGTTATTCCGTCAATGA
>CAYUSE010000061.1:0-8065 GCA_964447095.1 uncultured Lachnospiraceae bacterium
TTATAGGCGCATACTGCTATATATGCAGGTTTTGCCGCAAACGGAACAGAGTAGTTTTTTGCCCGAAGTATTCCGAAATTTGACTGAATATTAAATTTATCTATTCCGTTATCACTCATAGAATAATAGAAAAACTTATCTATTCTCGACTTATCGCCGTTTAGAGCCATACTTCTTGCATACCATTGAGCCTGTCTGAGCTCGCTTGCCGAATCATGTTCTTTAGCTATCTGACGGCTTATATCTTCCTTACTCGTATCATCCGACGCGCGCGTCGGCCAGCCCGATTCCGTAATCCACGCTTGTTTTATACCCGTTGTATCATATCTGTGAAGATTATCTCTGTGGTCGGTTTCAGAAGTATACATATAATATGTTTCAGGACCGTTCACATGGTCATATATGTGCATACTGTATGAGTCACAGTACTTAAGTATACCGAGCTGATATGTTTTATTTGCGTAATCACGGCTCCAGCCCGCAAGCGAACCGCCGTTTATAAATGCGTTCGGATTACCTGCTTTTATGCCCTCATACCCTGCTTTGGATATATTGGCATATTCCTGCTGATTGTTAAGATAACCTGACGCGTCGTGATTTATCTCATTAAGCATACAGAAATAATCTGTGCAGTCCTTTAAATCCTCCGCTACAAATTTGCAGTAATTTTTAAACGCTGCCATCTGCTCCGCATTTAAATTATAAAACGGCTCGGATGTATACAATCGGTTCTCCGTATACACAATGGCAAGCATTTCAAGACCAATTTCATCCAAATACTGATTTGCAAATTTAACCGTTTCAGGAATTTTATATACACCCTTTGACTTTTCTATCTGATGCCATCGCAGGCTTGAACGAACAAACCCAAAGCCGCTGTTTTTTATTAAATCTGAAAGATTTTTTGCGTCTTCTGTTGTATAGGTTTCATCATCATAATGTATGTTTGTTCCGAAATGATAATTTGTTTCGTCCGCCTTGCGCGAATACGAAAATTCCGTTGTATATTTCTGTTCTATATTATTCCCCGTGAGCTTTATATCAAGCTTATATACACCGTAAGGCAGTCCCGAAAATGTAACGCTGTCCTTTTGCGACGGAGAAGCCTGTTTTGGGGCTGTATAATTTTTTACAACATTATTGCTGTAGTCCCTTACACTGTATTCAGCATTAAAGGTATAATTTTTATCCGAAACATTATCGTATGAGACATCAAATTTTACAGTATCGCCCTCAAAAAATATGTTTCCTGTTTTTCCTGTATCCACATTTATATTAAACGGAGCAGACTTTTCGCTCCTTGTCACCCTTACACCGGACACAATTACAGCGTCGCTTGACTGACCCATTACCTCGTCAAGGTCTGTCGCTATCCAGAAATCATCAGTATACAGTCCGTTCCCAAAATAAGCATCATACAGATAAAATTCTTTTGTCTTCCATTCCCCGCTGTCTTCAAGCTGTACAAACTCGCCCTTACTTCCGACTCTGGAATCATAGTACAGGCAAAAGCCGCCATAACCGCTGTCAAAATATGTAACCTCCACAACAGGGGTAAATTCACCGTTTAAAGCATATATAAAATCATCATCTATTTTACAGCGTATATAACTTGAAGCATACGCCTGCGGATTAAGCTTCCATCCTGTCTTTCCTTTATGCTCCTCCAATGCCGGTCTGGGATTTGTCTGAACTGCTTTCATATTCACGCACTCAGCCTTTACTGCACCAAACGCCGCATACGCGGCGTTTGATTCATTATTTGCATGAACTCCCACAGACGGCATCATCGGCATAAGCATAATAAAAGCTATAAATATACCGGTAATTTTTCGTCTGATATTATTCATATTGTTTCCTTTCCGAACAAATAGTTATTTTTTAATTTTTGTACACTCTGTCAAAGGACGGATATTCTCAAGACTGTCAAATACAAATACTCCAATCTCATCTGCGTCCTTTAGCTGCGATATATCCCCTTCAAGTGTAACAACGCTTATTTCCGACTTGTTTGCTGTCTTGCTCATCGGTTTTATGCTCGTGAGATACTTGTCATTACTATATCCCGCTATTGTCACCCAGCATTCGGCTGTTTGGTCAGTAGTATTTACAACTTTAACCTCTGCGGTAACCTTGTCTGTATCTGTCAGCGTGCCGATATTTGATACTTCTTCTCCGTTTACCTTTATAACAGGCTTCATATAAACAATTTCACCGGCGTCTGAATTAAAGCTGTATACAATATTTGTACCGATTGCATTATTATCAGTATCCTTTGCCTCTGCCCCTACTGTTATTTTATATGCTGTTGACGGAGACAAACATTTTTTCAAGTCTATAACCGCTGTTTTATCAGCATACGAAACAGTATAATCCTCTGATGTCATACCGCTTACAGTGATGTAGTCAGCAATATCTGACGCCATATCCTTTGTAAATGCAAGCTTAATTTTTTGCGTACCTGCAGAAACGATTTTGCTGTATGGTTTTTCCGTATTGTCATACTTAACAAAGCTTACTCCCTTTACCGCAGGCTTTGATACCTCTGCTGTTACAGTAAGATTATCAAGCATAAGGAAGGTCTGCCCTTTGTCTGCAACTCCGCCCTTAGCATGAACCGCCGACATTACAAACGCGTCAAACGAATTGTCTGCCGCCGCGCCAGGGATATAATCAAGCTCTTCCAAAAGACTGTTATCATAATAAATCTTATAGGTGTTATTATCCAAATCTATCACATACTTATAGTGATGCATTTCACCTGCCATATTAAGCGCGACCGTATCATCTATCGAACTATCCGCGGTAAGCTTGTTACGATTTTCAGCCTTAGGCTTTGTGAAGCTCATTCTTTCCTTGGAATATGGCGCAATAGCTCCGAATAAAGTTGCCGATGTCCACTCTGAATCGGTTTTTGCAGGGTCGTTTAAACCAAACACTGCTCTTGTTCTTGACGCATCGCCTCTTACTCCTGCGTCAAATTCAACATTAATTACACCCTTGCTGACTGTTACAGGATTTCCTTCGCTATCCTTAAACGGGAATTTCAGACCGTTTCTTTCCTGTCCTGCAACATCAAGGTAGTGGTCATATTCAAGCACGCCGTTTGACGACGAAACATATTTATATGTATTGCTCTTATCATCTTCAAACGCACTGTTATCAGCATTTTGGTGCGTTAAGCCAAAGTCGGCAAAATCTGCGCTGTTGCTTTCGTCGATATTAAGATTTTCAAAATCCATATCAATCAGCTTTGTAACTTGTTTGTCTGCGTCAGCCGTAAATATTAAGCCTTCTCCCGCTCCGATAATTCCGTTTCCGTATGCCGCTCCTACAGCTTTATCAAACACAAGCTCATAAGCCTTGCCGCTCTCAATAGTATTGTCTGCAAAATTAAATCTTACAGTATCCGCACTGAGATTTGTATATCCCGTCATTGCCGACGGAGCGCCTGCGCCGTCAAGCGGAGCAACGCTTACGCTAACACCTGCTGTTGTATCTATCGGATGCGCAAATTTAACGTCAATATAATTATTTCCGCTTGATATAATATCAGCTCCTAAAGTATCGCTGTCATATTCAAGTCTGAAATTATCAAACAGGAAGGTTACGGGCTTTGTGCTCGTTGTAGATTTTCCGCCTCTCTGGAAGGATATATACGACATACTGAAATATTTCTTTATATCGGTCGGAAGAACATTGGTTGATGTTATCCATTCACCGTCAATATAATAGCTTACCGCTCCGCTTTCATAATCTATAACTGTTGAAAGTTTATACCATTTATCAAAATCAATATTTTTAGTATTTAGCTCTGATTTTGCAGGCATATTGTTTGGGTTACTTCCGTCTCCGAAAATCACCATACCGTTTGACGCCCCGCTCTCAACCCTGATTTCATATAAATATGCGTATTCCTTTGTTCCAGCCATATCTTTCCAGCCGTTTGCGCTGTATGTCATCATAAACGCATTCATAGCGTCCGTTCCGACAAATTCAATATCGGAAGGTATATAGATGTCATTCGATATAATAAATGTTCTGCTGTTTATATCCTCATCCTTTTCTAAATCAAATAAATCCTTATTGTTATAATAGAAGCCTACTGCGTCTGCAATATTTGTAGGCATTTTAAATACTTTTCCGTGTCCCTCGGCAGTATCTATCTGCATACGGAATACACTGTTATAGTTTCCGCCGTTTCTTTTACGCATTGTAGCTATATTTGCCTCATTCCAGTCATATGCAGGAACGCTCTCATAATCGTCATGAAATACAAGTCCGCTCTTTGGGAGCGCGCTCTCAGGCTCTGGTGTAGGCTCTGGCGTCGGTGTAGCAGGCGGGTCGGTCGGAACTTCTGACGACTCTGAAATTCTTACATACTTATATGTTGAAATATCCGTAGTCTTATCCCACTCTGACGCACTGTTCTTATCCGCACCTGCAAATATCTTCTGCTTACCTTGCACAACGGGAGCTTTATTTATCGCAGACTTACCGCCTGTCATTTCAATAACTGCATTGTCCTTAACGGTAATATCCCCTATTCCGGGAGAAGAACCGTACACGTTCATTCCATATCCGTTTTCATCAGTATTTTCCAATACCAGACGCACATCGTCTTTTATTGTGAGGCTCGCTCTGAGTTCCTCTGTATTTCCGCTGAATACGCATAAAGCGGCATTATCGCTTTTACCCTTATTTGATTTTATCCTTAATGTACCTTTTCCTTCTATTACAAGATGTCCTGTAGAGTACAAGCCATACAAATACGCATATTCATCTCTGTTTGTAGCGTCTATTGTTACATTCGCGTCATTGTTAAGACGTATAGTAAAATCTTTTTCTAACTCAGGAACTATTGCCGCACCGTAATACGAGCTTAACTTATCTGAAAGTCCGTAAAGCGTTATATCCTTATTAAATTCAATTCTGCCGTTTGCTTTGTCATAGTACATTACCTCTGCGCCTTTTTCAAAGCCCTCAGCCTGATTTGTTTTTTCGTTATAATGCTTTCCGTCAGGCATTAAATAATGCTTATCGGAATACCAATCCGCTTCTCCGTCTGCCGAGGTTTGAATTCCCATATAAGCCGAATACGGCGAATTCGGGTCTGACGGGTCAACAGGGTTCGGGTCAACTGTCGGTCCCGGCGTTGGTGAAGTTGGCGGAGGTGTCGGGTCATCCTCTGCACCAGCCGTTTTAATCTGTACATATTTATATGTTGTAAGACTTGTCGTTCCGTCCCACTGTGCAGCAGTATCGGCAGTTTCGCCGACCATAACTGTTGAGCCTTCTTCAATTACAGGAGCTTTTGACAGTGCATTGCTTGTTGTTTCAATCGTAAGCACAGCGCCGTTTGTTACAGAAATATCACCGTCCGCTCCGGATTCAAGTACAACTCCTTTTGTACCCTTTATTGTAACCCTCGCGCCATCGGTAATTGTTATTCCGTTAGGGATTGTGTTTCCTCCGCCGTATATATGAAGACCACCCCCGCTTGCTCCGCTTGTATTTATTGTCATTTTACCGTTACCCTGTATTATTATCGGCTCATAGTTTCCGTAAACACCGCTGTATTTTGTTGAATTAAGTGTAATATCACTGTTCGGAAGAAGCTTTATAGCAAAATCTGCCTTTGCCGTTACGCCGCCGATTGCTCCCCAAAAAGTATTTTCACTTGCTTCATTTAATGTAAGCGTTCCGCCGAGTGTAAGCACACCTTTATCGTCAAAATGGGCTACACAGCCTTCTTCACCGACTGTATGTTCTTCCCCGTCAGTGTATATTTCTAAGTTATCACGCATGTAATTTCCCGCAGAAAGTGTTGTTCTGCAAAGATATACTTTATCCTGAGTTCCTTTCGCTGATGTTTTAGGCGGTTCCGTCGGCGCGTCCGTCGGCGCATCAGTTGGTGCATCTGTTGGCGCGTCCGTTGGAGCGTCTGTCGGTGCATCTGTTGGCGCGTCCGTCGGCGCGTCTGTTGGTGCATCAGTTGGTGCATCTGTTGGCGCGTCCGTCGGTGCGTCTGTCGGTGCGTCTGTCGGCGCATCTGTCGGCTCATCTGTCGGGTCTGTACCTGTCTTTGGTGTTGTGATTTTTGCATACTTATTTGACGCAATATCCGCGATTGCGCCTGCTGCTGCGCTGTCAGCATTCTCACCAACTGTGACCATCGCGCCTTCAGCATTTACATCTGCTTTTTGAAAAGCTTGTGTGCCGCCCGTTGCTTCAAGGATGCCGCCGTTTCTTACAGTAACGCCTCCTTGGGGGTAATACGATGCCACGCCGAAATGCTTGCCTGTTGATTTTACAGTCGCTCCGTCAATTACAACTTGCTTACCGTAAACCTCAATACCTTCAGCATTAGCGCAGGAAGCATTATTATTTATAATGAGCGTACCTCCACCGGTTATCGTCAAATCACCGGTAGAACTGGCATTGACTGCATAACTGTAACCTCCTGTCGCAACTGTTGTTTCCATAGTTACGGTAATACCGCTCGGAATTTCAATAGTCAGCTCTTTATTTGAACCGGTTGCAGATATGCAAGTGCCGTATGTACCGCTTACACCGTTTGCCGCAAGCGTTATATTTTTATTGAATGTAATTTTGCCGTCCGCAAATGAAGCAGCCTTTTCTTCTCCGTCCATATAATCTTTATTGTCAGCATTAAGCGTTATCTGACTTTTCCCCTGCGGAAAAAACGTAACCGTTTCCGCCGCGGTCGCATTTGCCTCAGGCATTATTCCCGAAAATGCCGTCACAGCCATTCCCAGAGCAATAATACCCGATAATATTTTTTTGCCTTTCATTCTTAGTACCTCCTATGCACAAAGCTCCTCTTTATGTGAATTTAATTGTCTAAATTCACTAATTCCATTTTGATTTTAGCATATTTTTTTATCAAAAACTTGTAATATTCGGCACAAAAATATAAAAAAAATGCACAACGCCCCGCTTTACCATGTACTTTTAGCAAACTATGGCAAAACTTTTATATGCTGTGCATTGAATTATATTTATCTTTCCAAATTCTTTCTTAACTTTTTTCTGTATGAAAGCGGAGTTTCGCCTGTAATTCTCTTAAACGTATTTATAAAATAGCTGAAATTATTATATCCGACAGATAAAGCGATATTTGTAACGCTTGTATTGCTTTCTTCCAGAAGAATCTTTGCATCCTCAATTTTCAATAAATTACAATATTCTTTTAATGTGTATCCGCTTTCACGTTTGAACATATGACTTATGTACGATTTGCTGTAATTAAACCTCTTACTCAGCATATCAAGAGTTACAGTAGTATGCTGTTCGTTAATATACGCAAGCATTTGTAAATACACGCTGTCTGCTATATGCACCTCTTGTACAGTCGGCAAAAATTCAGACATCATCGCACACAGCGGAGGAATAACTGTTTCAAGAAGCTCATACGGTATCGGCTCAGAGTTCATATTGTCGTCATACCACTCATTTTGCCCATAATTTATTTTTTTATCTCTATATCCGCTTACACTTATAAAACCGGCGACCTCGTTTCCGCAGAAAAATCTCCGTATATATTCATGTACTCCCGCGTGACAGCTCCCCTCATAGCTTTCAAACCGATTGCATTTTCTCGCTGCCAGTGTTTGGCAAAGCCAGCATTTACGCTGCATATGCAATACATTCTTTACATACAGGCAGTATGCGTTAACATGCCCGTAGTATTTTTGAAATCCCGGCATTTCACTGTGCATATAAAGATATTTATTTGTAAAATGCACCGATATGCTGATATTATGTGTATCCTCCAAGTATTTGATATAATCAATCATCTTTTGTGCCGAATAATCTGTTACACCATTTTGCATAATTAAGTCTTCTCCCACCAAAAAACAGTATTTCCTGCATTTTTTTTATATTTTTTAACATTAAACTGCAAGAAACATAAGATTTTTTTTGTTAAATTTATATTAGCATATATCAATAATAATGTCAATCAGGAGGGGACCAATATGCTTAATAGGCAAAAACTTACAGCCGATTTGTGCGTTATCGGAGGCGGTATGGCAGGAATTTG
>CAYUSE010000062.1:0-8036 GCA_964447095.1 uncultured Lachnospiraceae bacterium
ATCAGAAAAATGACGGCGGTATTCGCTGAATTGTATTTGATTATTTTCGTCAATCACAACAACCTTAACGGTAGTCGAGCCGACGTCTATCCCCATGTGAAGATTGCTCATGGTATAACCCCCTTGTACAAGCAAATATATATTATGAATATATATGTAAACACCACTAAATATACACTATCATTATATATTTTTTCGAGTAAATAGTCAAGTGGAAAAATGATAAAAGGAAAAGCCTGGTGAAATGACATATTTGGCATATTTTATTATATGGCGCAAAAAAAATTGTAAAAATACTTGCAATTGAGGATTTTTTTTGATATAATAAAAAAGTCGGGCGGATATGGCGGAATTGGCAGACGCGCATGATTCAGGTTCATGTGGGGCGACCCGTGCAGGTTCAAGTCCTGTTATCCGCACCATACTGAATAACGGTTGAAGTTTTGGAACATTCTTTTTGGAATGAACCTCACTTCAACCGTTTTTTCGCTTAATTATGCCATTTTTACTGTTTGCACTATATCCTTATTCTAATTTAACAGTATACAAAAATAATATTTTTTCATGATAAATATTCAAAACAACAAAATCTGAACTCTTTATTCCAAACTTATTTTCTGCTAGTCAGCTCGTAAAACTGCTTTTCATAACTGTTTGGAGTTTTATATACTAATGTTGAATGTGGACGTTCTGTATTATAAAATTTTATATATTGTTCTACTCGTTCTTTAAATTCTGTTTCGGAATGATAATTAGTTCTATATAATTCTTCTTTTTTCATTGATGAAAAGAATGATTCCATAACAGCATTATGACAAGGTCTGCCGGACGGTGAAAAAGATTGTTCAACTTGATTACTCTTCAATAGTTTTTGAAACGAGTATGATGTATATTGACACCCTCTATCACTATGAAAGATTAATCCTGCATCTGGATTCCTCTTTTTATATGCTTCCTTAAATGTTGATGAAATAAGCTGCGTACTTTGTTTTCTTGATATTTTACAAGCGACAGCCATTCTCGAATACAAATCAACAATGACACAAATATAATATGTCTTGTTTTGACATTTGAAATATGTAATATCACTCGTCCATATCTGATTTGGTTTCTTCGCCGAGAAATTCATTCCAAGCATATCTTTTTTCTTTTGTTTATTTAATTGTTTGTAAATTTTTTTGGAATCTGAACGAATACTTGAAATATTCATTTCATTCATCAATTCTGATACCATACGCACACTTGTATGAATATCTTGCAATTCCAATACAGCCTTAATTTTTGTAGCTCCGTAAATTTGATTACTCTCATTATAAATTTGCATTATTTTTTCGCTTAACTGTGTTCGCCGCATTTGATAACTGTTATTTTCTCTTTTGTTTCGTAAGATATGATTATAAAAAGTTCCTCTAGCTACTTGTAAAGCATCACATAGCACACGCACGCTGTATTGACCATATAGCTTTTCCAATTCATTTAGTTTCACTTGAAGCGGAGATTCTATGTTACAATCAATCTTTCGCAAAACTTCAATGATTTTTTCAAGCCGCTCAACCTTATTTTTCATTTTAACAAACTCCGCACCGCTGACAATAGTACCTGTATTAGTAGATGTGGTTTTGTACGGTTTTAGCCAAGAGTAAAATGTGCTTTTAGCAATCCCTTTTTCGGCGCATATATCAGCCGCCGACTCGCCGTCATAATAACGCTTGACTAACTCATACTTTTCTTTTTCTGAATACTTCATAACAATCCCCCTTTATTTTTAGAATATTGTTATTATATCACATTAACACTATATAAATTTTACAATACAGAATAAAAATTCACCTATTACTATTTTTACGCATACCTGTCCAAATTCATCAAAATAAACATTGTAACGATACTGTCCTTGCTGAACATTTATCCATTCTAAAAAAGTTAATACTATTTGCCTAGTTTGCGGATCTTCAACAACGCATATCCTATTGCAGATTCTTGAGCCAATATCTGGTATCTTATTTATAGGTGTGATAGAATTAAATTCAAGTATTTCATCTTTGTTCAAATTAAAAGAAAATTCATACCAAATAGAAATTTCACTATCAAAATTAACATAATCAAATTCATATCCCGCATGACTTCTTGCTAATTTTATAAGAACATTTGCAAGTCTTTTTTCGTTACAAGTATAATGAATTTTTTCATTTTCCATATAAATCTGATTATTGATAGTTTTTTTCATTGCTGAATTGCTATCTAGTCGTATTTGTGTTTTTTCTTTTATTGTATAATTTTTATATACTTTACTTTTTAACACATCTAAATAGAATGCAACATAGTTCTCATCAATAGAAAATCCGTTATTACATTTAAAACAAGCAGGGATAGTCGGTAAATTTTCAGGAAAAGGTTCATCTAAAAACGCTTTTGATGGTGCGTGTTCTCTCGTCTCTGCTTCGTTATCGCAATATATGCAACCTTTTTCTGTGTGTTTTTCCCATTCGGTGAAATAACCCAGATTATCATCACCGCCTAATCTCTTGAATTGTTTCATAGTTATTTACCTCATAATTAATATGTATATTTGTTTACATTGTAAAAGTATTTATGTTTTTAGGATTTTGAGAAATATAATCCTCTATGGCTTGATCTTCTGGAATTGTAATCTCTAGATGTTTTGAATAGCGAAGATTCCTTTTTCGCGGCTCTATCATATCAAAAATAACAGAAGTAAATTCCCGTTCAAGTTTCCACATTATAGAAATATAGTCTGTGCAATTACTTTCCTTAGCTATTTGATAAAAATACAACAAAAATTCTAAGGTGATATGTCGATATCCTCTATATGCAGATGGTTTTTCATCTCCAAATTGGTCATTGTTAATTACATTAGGAAAATAAAATCGACCTTCTTCCGTTAAAGAGGACAACTGTGATAGTAACTCAATTTTTTCAGAAGAATATATCTCGTTATCTGCAAAAACATTATATTCACAATAATGTATAATCCGGATCATTAATGTAACAACTTGACTATACCAAGATAGTAATTCTTGTTTATAATTTTCTGTTAATTCAAACTTTTTTGTATTTGTTATAATAGCATAAATCCCACCAATAACCGCAATAACAATGGTAACAACTATTCCTAAAACAGCTATTACATTTTCTGCGGATAACGAAAAATTGATTATATTGTCCATTTCTGCACTCCTCCGTTTTCATATTATGATACATTTTATCATAATATGAAGTATAATGTCAATTAAACAGAACATATTAAATAATAAACAGGTATTTATTTACTACTCATTAAAGCAAACAAAACACTGTAAACTTTAATATTTTACAGTGTTTTGTAATTATAAATATATTTATTTTGAGGTTAATTCTGTTTATTGACTGCTCAAAACCCTTGATTTTATGCTATTTTTCCGTAAGTCCTGTAAGGACACTCGTACCATACTGCATTTGCGAAGCAAACAGCAAAATAAAAACGAGGCTTGATGCCTCGTTTTTGTTTATTTCCGATACGAGTGCTCTTACAGCGTATAAGCGGTTTTGTAATAACACTTTTTATGAATATTCATTATACTATCGTTCCCTTGCTTTAATCGCACATATACCTTGTTTTAATCCGTCTGACTGTGCCGTTACTTTAATCATTTCTGAGTCTGTTGCCTTAACCAAAAGCTGACATAAGCCGTTAAATGCGCGTCTTACGGGAATTTTATCATTTTCGTGGCTGCCCGGATTGCCGTTGCCGCATCCTAAAAATTGTCCGCCCTCAACGGTAAAGAATATCTGATTATCCGCTGTAGGAACGGTTATTCCGTTTTTATCGGCTATACGTACATTTATAATTGCAGTTTCTTCGACCGCGATAGTGTTTTTGTATGGCATAAGCTCGATTTTATACGGCGCGTCGGTTGTCTTTACTGTTTTTGTCATTACCTCTTTTCCGTCTTTATAGCCTTTTGCCGTAGCTTCGCCTTTTTCATAAACAACATTTTCCCAAGTCAGATACCAGTTACGCTCCATTTTCTTTTTACCATAGCTTTTTCCGTTTACAAACAATTCAACCTCGTCAAGATTGCTGTAGCAATGCACATTTATCTTTTCGCCGTCATTAAAATTCCAATGAGGGAATATGTGCAGTGTCGGCTCATCAGTCCACCAGCTTTTGTAATAATAGAAATTGTCCTTCTGGAAACCGCAGTAATCGAATATTCCAAACTGCGTATATACGGCAGGATATGCAAGCGGAGTAGGCTCGCCGCGATAATCCATTCCCGTCCATAAGAAAATGCCTGCAAGATAATCACGCTTGGCAAAGTATTTCCATTCGCTTTCACCCATATCCTTTTTGACTGCCTTGCGCTTATTTGCTACCTTTTCCATATTATCATCATCAAGCACATAATACTGACCCGTTGCTTCGTTTGTACTGTAACAGCCGCGCGTGCCGCTGTTTGAACTTGCTTCGGTTATGATAACCGGCTGCCGCGGCATACGCTCGTGATAATCGTCCCAAGCGGTCTTGCAGTAATTAAAGCCCATAACATCAAGGTGCTTTGTAACATCTACATATTCCGCCGCATTGTTAAAGCGTTCCTTTCCGTTCCAGCATACAACAGCGGAGGTTACAGGTCTTGAGGGGTCAAGCTTTCTGATTTCTGTTTTCATAGTAACGGTTGTTCTCGCGGTTTCTTTTCTGTGCTGTGAAAATATTTCCTCGTTTCCGATACCATATAAGAATACAGACGGGTGATTTCTTGCGTGTTTTACCATTGTCCTAAGACATTCCAAATCCTTCGGCGCGCTTGACATTCTGCGCGTTTCGTCAAATACAAGCATACCTGTTCTGTCGCATATATTGAGTAATTCATCTGTCGGCATATTGTGCGCGCTTCTGTACGCGTTTGCGCCCATACTTTTAATATGCGCTATTCTGTATTCCGTAATGCTTTCATTTTGGGCAATACCTATTCCTGCGTGGTCGTGATGGCAGCACAAGCCTTTTATTTTTATATTTTTGCCGTTCAGGAAAAAGCCTCTGTCCGCGTCAAAATGAATATTGCGTATTCCGAAGCTTGTTGTAACGGTGTCGGTCAGATTTCCGTCAACGTAAATATTAGTTTTAAGGCTGTACAAATACGGAGTATTTATATCCCACAGCTTAACATTTTCAAGCTTTGCGCTTTGCTTGCAAAAAGTATTGTCCCACGCCTGCGATAAAATCGTATTTTCTGTTCGGGTAATTTCATTTTCGTCTGCATTGTATATAATCTGCTCAACTGTAACATCACAATCAGTTAAACGCTTGTTCTCTATTTCGGTTTGTATATTCAAAACTGCTGATTTCATTTCCAAGTTCACATCTGAATATACAAACACTCCGTTATGCGAAACTGATATATCCTCTTTAATTTCAAGCCATACGTTACGGTAAATTCCGCCGCCCTCGTACCACCAGCCTTCGCGTCCTGTCGCGTCAACACGCACGGCAAGCAGATTTTCACCGCCAATATTTACAAAATCGGTGATGTCATAATAGAAGCTTGCGTATCCGCTTTCATATCTGCCTACGTAATACTCATTAAGATATACTGTGCTGTCGCGGTACACTCCGTCAAAATGTATGTATATCCTCTTATTCTCGCATTCTTTCGGAATTTCAAAGCGCTTTCTGTACCACGCAATATCGCCCTCCAAAGAACCGCCTGCAAAATGACGGCTGTCCATACTCTCCATTTCAGGAATTTTCTGCATATCAGAGCCTTGCGCTTTCTTTTGGGTATAATCGCCCTCCATAACAAAGTCGTGGGGAATATCAATGCTTCTCCATTTGCTGTCATCAAAGGTTTCAGATACCGCGCCGAAGCTGTACGCTCTCGCCTTTGCGCCGCCCCAACCGTCTGCACTGTTTTGAGGAGATAAATCGCCCAAAAAGAATTTCCAATCTTTATCCATTTTTATACGCATAATCTATAGTCCTTTCAAAAATATTCTGTATTTTAATTATACTATCCTTTTATTTATATACAATTATCTATTCTAAACTTTTAACAAATTCTATTGATGTAAACTAAACTTTTCTTGATTTTTTAATAAAAAGCATATATAATATTTTTGGAGGGGTATTATGAACACAAAAAAGAGATTTATAATTGACGATTTTATTATATCGCAGGAAAGCGTGGACCACGCGTGGACTATGCCGTATTCGCATTGCCACGCAGCGCATGAAATATATATACTAAAAAGCGGCGAAAGAACGGTTAAAATAGAGGATATGGAATATGCCGCAAAAGCTATGGACGCGACATTGTTTGCTGCTAACGTCTCTCATAAAAGCAGAGGAGATACTCCGTTTTCGGGAATTTGTATTCATTTTTCTGAAAGGTATCTTGACTTGTATTTTACCGCCGAAGCAAAAAAACAGCTTATGAAATGCTTTAAACATAAAGTAATAGGTTTAAGTGATGCCGATTTTGAAATAATACAAAATATCGCTGACAATTTCACGGAAAGTGCGTCAAATAATTTTTTGATACTTGCGTTTATTTTGGATATTTTAAATCGTTCTGTTAATTCAGTGAATACGGGAGTATCAGCAGACAGCGAAAAGAAGGTTAAAAAATCACAGAGAATAATAGAGTATGTGAATGAAAATTATGTTTATATAAAGAAAATAAGCGATATTACGGATATTTTTAAGGTGTCGGAAAACTATGTTTTTAAGATATTCAGACAAAATTACGATATTACACCGAAACAGTATATAAACAAGTTAAGGATAAATACTGCTTGTCACAGAATAAAGTATTCGGACAAAAGTATTAAATCAATAGCTTATGATTGCGGCTTTGACAGCTATGAGCATTTCATAAATGTTTTTAAAAAAGCAGTCGGATGCACGCCGAGTGAATATCGTGAAAATATTTGATATGTTAAAAAATAATTCTTTGAATGTTTTTTGACAGTCCTTGAAATTTAGCCAATATAAATATATTTTCAAACGCCCGAAATCAAAAATTAGTGCGTTTGATTTTTTTGTCAGATTATGATATACTAAAAAAAAGCGTTATAATTTGGCAAAGAATAGGAGGAAATATTATGAAACAAAAAATTCTATCAATATTTACAGCAATGGTTATGCTGGCTTCCCTTTTTACCGGTTTCACAACAGTCGCAAATTCCGGAGGTGTTCCTATAGAAATCGGCGACTATATTCAAATGGGTACAGAAGATGGACAGCCTATTTTATGGCGGTGCGCAGCATTTGAAAAAATAATCGGCGAGGACGAAAACGGCAATCCTATAATGGATTCGACGCATGCCGTAAAAACGTATGCGGACGGTTATCTTCCGCTTATGATAGCCGACACCGTTATATGCGAAAAATCTTTTGACATAAATGGTTCGGTTGCTACAGGTTCACACGGCAGAGACATAGAAGCGAGAGAAGCTGCAAGCGCAGGCGGCTCAAATTATTGGGGCGACAGCAACATACGCGATTATTTTAATTCTGATGAAGAGACCGTAACATATACCTGCGGCAACAAACCGTCTTATGAACACGAAGCAGGATTTTTAACTAACTTTACCAATACTGAAAAAAACGCTGTAAAATCTGTTACGCATAAAGCGCTTTTGGCAGAATGTGATTATAATGCGCTGCCGGATAATAATAAAAAAGGAGGCAGCGAGGTATATTCTGCGGATGCTGTAATGACAATTGACAATGTTATAAAGAATTACAGCGATGCCTATTATGAGCTTGTTACAGACAAATTCTTTTTGCTGGACGTACAGCAGTTATGGAATATGCATGACAATGAAAGCACGCTCGGAAGCGATTACTATAAGCAATATAAAAAAACAGATACCGACTACCGTTCGTATTTGGTTATGGCGCCCCGCTTTACCACGCAAGTTTTATGCGTTGACACAACAAGCGGAGATATATCGGGATCTACTGCTGCATTTATAGACCGTTATGCGAGACCGGCATTTTACCTTGACCCGACGGCAGAATTTTTGCAGGG
>CAYUSE010000063.1:0-7992 GCA_964447095.1 uncultured Lachnospiraceae bacterium
AATGAAAGTAAAAACTCAATAAAAAAAGCGTGTGAAAAATTTCTTAACGAAACCATAAATGAATATAACGTAGATATTCTGGGAATTATAAAAAAAGCAAAAAGGAATTATTTAACATACGAGGAATTTGAAAAACAGGATTGGAGCAGTGCCTTTTCTGACTATGAAATAAACGTAAATCCAAATTTTTATATAAGACGCGCAGGCATGACAATACGCGAAAATTAAGGAGATATAAACGTGATACGTTTTTTATTGTCGATTGCAATTTTAATTTATACAATACGGCTTATAAGCTACGGAATATATACATTTAAGAAAAAAAATATATACGGCGGAATATCAATTATGCTTCTTTCCGCAGGCACAATAATATCCATAATTTTCATTATGTCTGATATTTTTAAGTAAATACTTGTATTTTAATATAATTTTATGTTAAAATACTGTTGGTGATATTATGGAAAAGGAATTTACTTGTTTTTTTACAGGACACAGGCTTCTTCCTAAAAACAAAACAAATATTATTTTCGAGCTTCTTCAAAATAAAATAAGATATTTAATTGAAAACAAGGGCGTTACAAGCTTTATTGCAGGGGGCGCCCTTGGTTTTGATACCTTAGCAGCAGAAGCTGTAATAAAAATAAAAGAAGAATATCCTGATATAAAGCTTTTTTTATACCTTCCCTGTTATAACCAAAGTGCGAGATGGAATAATAAAGACAGATATAAATGGCGGATGATTATGACAAAGGTTGATGATTATAAATACATAACTGAAAGTCCTTATAAAGACGGCTGTATGCAAAAACGAAATTATAAAATGGCAGACGATGCTTTTTATTGTATTTCTTATTGCGTTATGCAAAAAAGCGGAACAGGAATGACAATGCATTATGCAAGCGAACACGGAAGTATAATTGAAAACTTAGCGGATGAAATATATAATTAAATTACAATTCCTCCATTTGGACTTATTACCTGACCTGTTATAAAATCAGCATTATCCGACGCTAAAAAATATATTGATTTTGCAATTTCATCTGATGTACCCATACGATTAAGCGGAGTTTCATCACAAAGCATTTTTTTATCATCATCACTTAAATGATTGTTCATTTCTGTATCTATAACTCCCGGAGCAACACAATTTACATTTATTCCTGATAAACCCAATTCCTTTGAAAGAGCTTTCGTAAAACCTATAACAGCAGCCTTTGACGCGCTGTAATGAACCTCGCAGCTCGCTCCTGTAATTCCCCAGATTGATGAAATATTTATTATTTTACCTGATTTTTCATGTATCATATCAGGTAAAACAGCTTTTGTAACAAGAAACATACCCTTTATATTTATATTAAACATCCTGTCCCAATCATCTTCTGATATATCAGAAAAAAGTTTTTGTTCAGCAATTCCCGCATTATTTACAAGAACTGATATTTTACCATAGCTATGAATAAAATCAATCATTTTTTTTACTTCATCGGAATTTGAAATATCACATTTTATAGATACCGCACCCGTTTCTTCAGCAAGCCTTTTAGCTCTTTCTTCATTTTTGTTATAACAAAAAAATACATTGTAATTGTTTTTAATAAATTCTCTTACACATGCCTCTCCTATTCCTCTGCTTCCGCCTGTTATCAATACATTTTTCATGCTTACTGCCCCTTAAATTTATAATATTACTTCAATTATACAAATATTTTTTATAAAACTCAACTATTTTTTATTTTTTTTCTTGATTATTTTCCAAAAATTTGATATTATATAAATTGGACTTTAATATTAAAACGGAGGTAACAACATGAATATAACTTCAATATGGGAACAAACTCTTAAAATAATTGAAGATAAAATAAATTCAGTAAGCTATAATGTTTACATTAAAACGATGATTCCTATTATGTTTGAAAATTCTGTATTTACTGCCTCTGTTATAAATGAATTAAGTAAAAATATGATTGATTTCAGATATAAAAATATTATAGAATCAGCTCTTGAATCAATTTTAAATGATAAAATAAATTTAAAAGTAATTGTTGCCAATACAAATAACGAAGAAAAAAAGGAAGAAATTATAGAAAATTTAAAAAATCAAAATATACCGTCATCAGATACCATAAATCCAAAATATACATTTGAAAACTTCGTTATCGGCTCATCAAACGAATATGCAACTGCAGCGGCAATAAGTGCAACGGAAAAGCCCGGATATATATATAATCCTCTTTTCCTTTACGGCAATTCAGGACTTGGAAAAACTCATCTTATGCACGCAATCGGCAACAGAATAAAACAAAACCACCCTGATTATAACGTCGTTTATGTTACTTCGGAATGTTTTACAAATGATTTTATTGCGTCAGTAAGAGAAGGTAAAATGGTAGAATTCAGAAAAAAATACCGTCCGGCTGATGTTCTGCTTGTAGATGATGTTCAGTTTATGGAAAATAAAGAAGGAACACAGGAAGAATTTTTCCATACATTTAATGATTTATACAGTCTTAACAAACAAATAGTTCTCACAAGCGACAGAAAACCGAATGACCTTATTACTCTTGAGGAAAGATTAAGAACAAGATTTTCTCAGGGACTTACAATTGATATAACATTCCCTAACTATGAAACAAGAATGGCAATTCTTCAAAAAAAAGCAGAATTTCATAATGTAGAAATTTCCGAAGATATTCTCTCATATATAGCTGAAAGAATTAAATCAAATATCCGTGAACTTGAGGGAGCGCTTTTGAAAATAATTTCATATTCGGAAATATCAAAAGAAGAAATAACTCTTGATTTTGCAAAGCAGACATTAAAATCACTTCTTCCCGAGGACGGAGTAGTTAAAATAACGCCTGATAAAATAATGGACAAGGTTGCGGTATTTTATAATATTTCAAAAGAAGATCTAATTGGTATAGTAAGAACAAAAAATATAGCTCTTCCGCGTCAGGTTGCAATGTATCTGTGTAAAAAGCTTACCGATATGAATTTTGGAATGATAGGAAAAACTTTCGGTAATAAAGACCGTACAACAGTAATGCATAATGTAAATAAAATAGAAAATGAAATTAACACTAATGATTCTTTAAAATCAGATATAAATTGCATATTAAAGGATTTGGAATAATATAAGTGGATAAATATGTTAAAAAAGAGTTGATAAAAAATACAGTTACTATTTTAATAAAATTTATTAACAAATATTAACACATTATCCAATCAGTTCATTGAATAAATAATTCAGATTTTTTACGTATTTTAACAGCTTATCCATTTTATTAACGCCCCTACTACTATATACTATTATTATATATTATTTATATATAAATATATATGCAAAAAATACAAAATTAAAAGTGTTGATAAATTTATTCACATAAAAATAAAAGGAGAAATTAAAAATGAAAATAGTATGCAATAAAATCCAGCTTTTGGATATAATAAACACTGTTCAAAAGGCAATAGCTCCAAAATCAACAATGCCTATTTTGGAATGTATAAAAATAGACGCATCAGGCGACGGAAATGTTGTAGTTACGGGAAATAATCTTGACCTTTGCATTGAATATAATACAAAATGCGAAGTAATAGAAGGCGGAACGATTGCTCTTGCTTCAAAAATGTTTGGTGAAATTGTCCGCCGTCTGCCTGAGGGAGATGTTACGATAAATGTAAATGAAGAAAATAACGTAACAAAAATAAAATGCGGAGCGAGTGAATTTAATATTCAGGGACTTAACGCAATAGAATATCCCGCTGTTCCTATTTTAGATGAAAAATACAGATTTTCATTAAATCAAAAAAGCTTAAAAGATTTAATCAGAAAAACAATAGCGTTTGTATCTTTAAATGAAGGTAAAAAACCTGTGCTCACAGGAGCTCTTTTTGAAATTAAAAATAATTACTTAAATGTAGTTGCTTCAGATGGTCACAGACTTGCTGTTGTTAAAGAAGAAATAAAGGAAAATATAGAAAATAATAAATTTGTAGTTCCGGGTCAGACACTTCGAGAACTTCTTAAGATTTTAAAAGATGAAGAAGAAAAAGTTGATGTTATAATATCAGAAAGACATGTGCTTTTTGACTTTGGATATTTTCAGGTTTATACAAGACTGCTTGAGGGAGATTTTCTTAAATATGAAGCTATAATTTCAGCAGTAAATACAATAAATGTAAAGGTTGAAAAAAGATATATCATGGACAGTCTTGAGAGAGCAATGCTTTTGATAAATGATGATATATCATCAAAATCAGAAAATAAAGTTCCCGTAAGATTTAATATAGCTTATGATAAAATTGATGTTTCATGTATAACGGGAAAAGGTCAGGTAAATGACACTGTAAATGTTGAGCTTGACGGCGGCGAATTATTGATTGGATTTAACTGCAGATTTTTATTAGATGCTCTTTCGGCATGTGATGAGGAAAAAGTGCTTATGGAGTTTTCAGCTCCTACAAGCGGATGTTTTATAAAGAGCTTAAATGAAAACAGTTCTTATGTTTATATGGTTTTGCCCGTTCGTTTGTATAACTAAGGTGATAATATGAAAATTAAAAAGCTTAATAACTATGAAACCGATGAAAACACTTATATAGTTTATGATGAAAATACAAATAACGGTTTTGTTATAGATCCAGGTTATAAATGCAGCGGAATTTTAAAAGCAGCAAATGATGATAATATTAAAATAAAATATGTTTTAATAACGCATTGCCATTATGACCATATTGCGTTTTTGGAGGAGCTGCGTGAAAAGACGGGCGCGATTTTAATCTCGGGTGATAAGGCAAGTATAAATATAACAGACCCCGCGATAAACCTTTCGTATTCGGGCTTGGGATATGATTTATCCGCAAAAAAATCAGATATTATTTTATCTGACGGTGAAGAATTTCAAATTGACGGAATAAAAATAAAATGCATATATACTCCCGGACATACAAATTGCGGAGTATGCTATTTAATTAACAATCATATTTTTGTCGGTGATACTTTATTTTTAAGAAACTGCGGAAGATGGGATTTACCGACAGGTGATGAAGATGTACTCAGAAAATCAATAACCGAAAAATTATATATTCTTGACGATGATATTATAATTCATTCGGGACACGGCGAGGACTCTTCAATCGGATATGAAAAGAAATTTAATTTTTATGTAAAGGCTTAAATTATGTTAATTATTCAAAATGGATATGAATGCAATTATGAACTGACGCTTTTTTATAAGCTGTTTTTTGATAAAGATGAGGACATAACTGTATGTTCCAATTTTGAATATAAAAATAATTTAATAAATGTTTATACTGAAATAGTTTATGAGGACAGAGTTTATATTGAAGATTATTATTTTCCGTTTGACATAAAAAATAAATCAGATAAGCTGATTAAAAAAATATTTACGGCATCCTGTACAAAATCATTTTGCCATGCAGCAAAGAAAATTAAAAACATAAGTCTTCCATGGGGCGTTATGTGCGGAATAAGACCTGCAAAAAATGTCCGAGAGCTTTTTGAAGAAGGCTATTCCGATGAAGAAATAACGAAAATATTCAAAATTGTTTATGAAGTAAGCGACGAAAAAACAGAGCTTGCAAAAACTGTCGCAGAAAATGAAAAGTTGCTGCTTTCACAAATCGGAAAAAATTCAGTAAGTATTTACATAGGCATACCGTTCTGCCCTACTCGCTGTCTTTACTGCTCGTTTGTTTCGACGGATGTGCGTGTCAGCGGAAAATATATGAATGAATTTGTCGATAAGCTTTTAATTGAAATTGATAAAACTGCTGAAATTATAAATAAGCTTGGTATGTATGTTGAAAATATATATATCGGCGGCGGAACGCCAACAACTCTTTTGACAGAACATTTAACAAAAATTTTTGAAAGATTAAAAAAGCATTTTGATTTTTCAAAAATTAAAGAATTTACTCTTGAGGCAGGAAGAGTTGACACAATAACCGAAGAAAAGCTTATTGCTGCAAAAATGGGCAGCGTTAACAGAATAAGTATAAATCCGCAGACAATGAATAATATTACGCTGAAAAAAGTCGGACGGGCTCATGATGATAAAATGATACGTGATTGTTATAAAATTGCGCGTAAAATAGGATTTAATATAAATATGGATTTGATAGCCGGTCTTCCCGATGAAACGGTTGATATGTTTAAGTACAGCCTTGATGAGGTTATAAAATTAAATCCTGAAAATATAACTGTTCATTCAATGTGCGTTAAACGCGCGGCAAATCTCAGATTTTCCGATATTGAGTTAACCGAGGCGGAAAATATGAATAAGATGCTTTCTTATACTCAAAAACGTATGAAAGAAAATAATATGATACCATATTATATGTACCGTCAGAAAAATATTTCCGGAAATCTTGAAAATGTAGGTTATGCAAAGCAAGGCACAATGAGCGCATACAATATAAATATCATGGAAGAAAAACAAACTATAATTGCGCTCGGCGGAGGCGGTTCAACAAAGCTTGTCATGGGTGACAGAATAGAAAGAATTTTTAATTTTAAAGATCCTCTTGAATATATCAGGAGATTTGATGAAATTTTAGAAAAAAAAGATGAGATTATTGAAATATTAAGCGGGGTGAAATAATTTGAATGAAAATATATTTGCAGAATACGAAGATTTGAGAACGCGCGCGGCACAAGAAAGAAAAAAGCGTGTTGAAGAGGTTTATGATAAGGTACCTCGTATTAAGGAAATAGACGAAAAAATTTTTTCCGCGGGATATAATAATATGAAAAATATACTTAAAAATCCTGATAATGCGGAAAAGCTTAATAAGGAGCTAAAGGAAAAGTTTAAAAATCTTAAGGAAGAAAAAGAAAAGCTTTTAAAAGAAAATAATATTTCGCCCGATTATGATAAATATAAATATCAGTGTGAGCTTTGCGAAGATATGGGGTATATGCCTGACGGCAAAAAATGTGTTTGTTTAAAGCAAAAGCTTATAAATGAAGCTTATGCAAAATCTAATTTCGGCGATATTCTTGAAAAACAAAATTTTGCGACGTTTATACTTGATTATTATTCAAAGGAAAAAGGCAGCGAGAATATTTCACCTTATGATAATATGGTGAAAATTTATAATCGCGCAAAAGATTTTTGCGATAATTTCGAAAATGAAACAAAATCGCTTTTATTTTATGGTCCTACAGGTCTCGGCAAAACATTTCTTTCAAGCTGTATTGCAAAAGAGCTTATAGATAATGAATACATTGTTTTATATACAAGAGCAACAAAGCTTTTCAGTATTTATGAAGATTATAAATTTGGAAAAATTGATGATAAATCTGTAATAGATAATTTATATAGCGCTGATTTATTGATTATTGATGATTTGGGAACAGAAGCGCAGAATAAAAATAATATAGCATTTTTGTTTGATTTAATATCCGAAAGATTATCGGAAAATAAAAAAATGATTATAAATACAAATTTAAGTATCGGAGAAATTGCAAAAATATACAGTTCGCGGTTTGCGTCAAGAATTTATGAAAGTTTTGACCCGAGAAGATTTTATGGTGAAGACATAAGAATTAAAAAATTTACTGAATAAAAATAAATAAAAAAGGAGGATGTATTCATCCTCCTTATTTGTTTGTATTTTATGCAAAGAAGAATCCTGCTGTCATATCAAGATAATTGACGCCCGAATAATTATCGTAACGCTCATTTACCTTTTCTTTAAATTCATCAGCGTTTTTACAGTCTGCCGCAATTTCCTTTAGATTTTCAAGATACGCTATTTTTGTTTCAGCATCTTTTAAATCTTCGGGAGTATAATGCGAGGTTAAAATTAAATCATATCCCTTTGCTATATAGTCCTTGAGCTGCGCGATAATTGCATCCGCGTGACCTGCGCCCGCAACGATTGAGTGACAGTCGTGTCCAAGCATATGTGTGTAAACTGCGTTGATTTCGGGGATTTCAATATCAAACGCCTCCTGCGTCGGAG
>CAYUSE010000064.1:0-7979 GCA_964447095.1 uncultured Lachnospiraceae bacterium
AAGGGTTCTTCGGTAACAATAGTGCTTTCAAGCGGAAACGAATCAGGCACGCAGACTTCGAATGAGGAAAATACGAATAATCAGCCGCAAACTCCCGAGCAGCCTGCGGATAATCAGCCGCAAACAGGGGGACAATCTGAACCGCAGGGCAATAGCAACACAGGCGCTCAGAGCAATTTGTCGTCAAAAACCTTTACCGTAAAAATTCCCGATGCGGCAAATGATACGGTTGAAGTAGAAATTATCGCCGATGGAAGAACAATTCACAGCGCAGCTCATTCAAAGAGCGAAGGCTCGGTTTCAGTAAGTATTAAGCCTAACGGCTCTGCTTCAACAAATGTTCAGGCTTATATTGATGGCGCTAAGGTAAGCTTTATGATTATCAATTTTAATTAAAGTATGAACGGTATAATTATTAAAGGTATCGGCGGCTTTTATTATGTAAAAGCCGCCGACGATAATGTCTATGAATGTAAGGCACGGGGTGTTTTCAGAAAAATGCATATAACGCCTATGATAGGCGACAAGGTGGAAATAGAGATAAAAAACGGTAAAGGCAGTATTTCTGAAATAAAACCGAGGAGCATTATGCTCACTCGTCCGCCGGTAGCAAATATTGATACATTTGTACTTGTCGTTGCTGCGGCAAATCCCGAGCCTAATCTTTTTCTTATCGATAAAATGCTGATAAATGCCGAGATTAACGGTCTAAAGCCGATAATCTGTATAAATAAAACTGATTTAACACGCAGAACAGATTTGGAAAAAATCTATGCATATTATACTGTTATCAATGTAAGCGCGGAAAACAATGAAAATATAGACGAATTGAATTCGCTTATTCAAAATAAAGTTTCAGCATTTTCAGGGCTTAGCGGCGTTGGTAAATCCAGCCTGCTGAATTTAATTACAAATCAGGAGATGGAAACAGGTGAAATATCCGAGAAAATAAGCCGAGGACGTCATACTACGCGTCATGTTGAGCTTCTTGAACTTCAGTCGGGCGGCTTTGCGCTTGATACTCCCGGTTTCAGCTCGCTTGAAATTGAGGGTATTAAGGCGGAGGAATTGCAGGATTATTTTCCTGAAATGGCAGAAGCAAAAAATAACTGCCGCTTTAGGGGCTGCTCACATATAAATGAGCCGGACTGTGCCGTAAAAGAACTGTTAAATTCGGACAAGCTTGCAAAATCACGCTATGAAAGTTATAAAGACTTATATAATTCATTAAAACAAATAAAGGAATGGAAAAAGAAATGATTTTATCACCGTCTATTTTATCAGCCGATTTCGGAATATTGGCGAAGCAGGTAAAAGAAGTCGAAAAAGCGGGAGCTAGGTGGCTGCATATTGATGTTATGGACGGTCATTTTGTGCCGAATATAACATTTGCAATGCCTGTTATCGCATCACTTCGCAAATATACAAGCCTGTTTTTTGACGTGCATTTAATGATTGAAGCCCCTGAAAAATATATCGAACGCTTTATCGAAAGCGGCGCGGACGGTATTACATTTCACGCTGAAGCGACGGATAATATTGACAAATGTATAAATTTAATCGGAAAGCATAAAAAGCAGGTCGGAATTTCAATCTGTCCCGAAACACCGCTTGATAAAATTTCACCGTATCTTGATAAGGTTGACATGGTTCTGCTTATGACGGTGCATCCGGGTTACGGCGGTCAAAAATACATATATGACGTTGATAAAAAAATCCGTGAATTACGAACAAAAATGGGCAATGATTTTAAAATACAGGTTGACGGCGGAGTGACGGAAGACAATATAGACCATATTTTAGAACAGGGCGCGAATGTGATTGTCGCAGGAAGCGCAGTATTTAACGGTGACATTACGGGTTCTGTAAAGAGGCTGATGCGATGAGAGCGGTAATAATCGGAGGTGGCAGCATAAGCGATTATGCTTATATAAAATCAAAAATTAGGGCGAACGATTATATAATCTGCGCCGACAGCGGATATGACCATGCAGTAAAATTAGGCGTAAAGCCCAATATAATAATAGGAGATTTTGACTCAATAAGCCAAATTCCTGATGATACGGACATTATAAAATATCCCGTCAGAAAGGATTTTACGGACGGTGAGCTTGCTGTTCAATATGCTGTTGGGCACAATTTTAAAGACATTTTAATATTAGCTGTTACAGGTGACCGTTTAGACCATACAATTACTGATATTTTGCTTTTAACTCAGTGCGAAAACGGCTGTGTGATTGATGATAACAACGAGGTTTATTTACTGAACGGCAAGCTTGAAATATCAGGAAAGCCAGGAGACACGCTGTCTATATTGCCGATAAACGGCGATTTGACGTGCATAACAACAGAAAATCTTGAATATCCGCTTGCTGACGAAACGCTGTATTTCGGTAAAAGCCGAGGAGTAAGCAATGTAATGACAGGAGACAGATGCGTTATAACGGCAAAAAGCGGTATGGGACTTGTAATAAAGGTACGGGAGGAAAACTGACGTGATTTATTTGGACAACGCGGCAACAACAAAGCCGTCAAAAGCAGCGGTTGACGCTATGCTTCTTACTGCCGAATGCTTTGGAAATCCGTCATCACTCCACGGATTGGGACTTGAAGCTGAAAAAATAATAAATAACAGCAAAAAAACAATCGCTGATATATTAAATGTAAATGAAAAATTTATATATTTTACTTCGGGAGGTACGGAAGCTAATAATACAGCAATTTTCGGAACGGCTTATGACAGGATAAAATCAGGAAAACACCTGATAACAACGAAAATTGAACATCCTTCTGTTCTTGAAGCCTTTAAGAAACTTGAGAACGAAGGCTTTGACGTAACATATCTTACACCTCAATCAGACGGAAGAATAAGCCTTGGCGAGCTTTCTGACGCGCTTCGCGAGGATACAACGCTTGTAAGTGTAATGCATGTAAATAATGAAACAGGCGTAATTCAGCCGATTGATAAGATTAAACCGCTTATGAAGGAAAAGGCTCCCAAGGCTGTCCTTCATTGCGACTGTGTGCAATCCTTCGGAAAAATAGATATAAAGCCTCAAAAATGGGGCATAGACATGATTAGCATAAGCGCTCATAAAATTCATGGATTTAAAGGCACAGGGGCGTTGTATGCGTCAAATAAAATAAAACCGCTTATATACGGCGGTGAACAGCAGAATGAAGTAAGACCGGGAACAGAAAATATCGGGGGTATCGTAGCGTTTGCGGCAGCGTCCTCAGAATGTAAAATAAACAGTCCTAAAATGACTGATTTAAGGAATAAAATGCTTGAGCTGCTCTCAGATTGTCCGAATATCAGGATAAACGGCAGCAATGAATATAATTCGGGCAGTGTTTTAAATGTATCGTTTATCGGCATTAAGGCTGAAATTTTGCTTCATGCCCTTGAAGCGCATAAAATTTACGTTTCCACAGGTTCGGCGTGCTCAAGCCATAAACCTCAGCCAAGTCATGTTTTGACGGCAATGGGGCTAAATCAAAAGGAGATAAACGGCGCAATTCGCATAAGCTTTGACGAAAACACAACTGAGACAGAAATTGAAGAAGCGTCGGAAATCATAAAAAAAGAAACTGCGAATATAAGGAGATATATGTAGTGAAAGAAGTTATTTTAGCCAAATACGGAGAGATTATTTTAAAGGGCGGCAATCGCCATAAATTTGAGAATATACTGCTGAATAATATAAGAAACTCGGTAAAAAATATAGCGGAAACAAAAATACGCCTTGCGCAGGCTACTGTTTACGTTGATGTTTTTGACGAGGATAAAATCGACCTTGTAATAGACAGACTGTCTAAAATTTTTGGTATTGTCACTATTACCCGCGCATGCGTGTGTGATAAGGATATTGAAGATATAAAGACAAAGGCAAAGGAATATTTAAAGGATGACCTGACGGAAAATGTCCGTTTTAAGGTTGAAGCGAAGCGTTCGGATAAAGCGTTTCCTCTCAACTCTCCGCAAATTTGTATGGAGGTAGGAGGCTTCCTTGACGACGAATTTCCCGTTATTGTCGATGTTCATAATCCCGACGCTACGGTTAAGGTTGAAGTTCGTGATTTTAACGCTTATGTATATATAGCTGAAAAGAAAATAGACGGTCAGGGCGGTATGCCTATCGGCACAGGCTCACGGGCGACGCTTCTGCTTTCGGGCGGAATTGACAGCCCCGTCGCAGGTCACATGATTGCAAAGCGCGGCGTTGAAATTGACGCTGTAAATTTCTTCTCATTCCCTTATACAAGCGAAAGAGCAAAGGAAAAGGTAATTGACCTCGCCTCGATTTTAGCGCAGTACACATCAAAAATCAATCTTTATATTGTGCCGTTTACTGAAATTCAGCTCCAAATACGCGATAAATGTCCCGAGGAGCATCTTACGCTTGTAATGCGTCGTTTTATGATGAGAATTGCCGAAAGGCTCGCAAGAAAGCACAAATCAATCGCTCTTGTTACGGGAGAGAGTGTCGGACAAGTTGCAAGCCAGACGCTTGCCGCGCTAGATGTTACAAATTCGGCTGTCGATATGCCGATTTTACAGCCGTTAATCGGTATGGATAAGCTTGAAATTGTTGACCGTTCACGTGAAATAGGAGCGTTTGAAACGTCAATACTCCCTTATGAGGATTGCTGTACGGTATTTACGCCGAAGCATCCGACCACAAATCCCAAGAGGGAAAATATTGAAAAGAGCGAGAGACGGCTTGATGTCGAAACTCTTATTGAAAGCGCGCTTGCAGGTGTTGAATTGATAGAGGTATATCCTAAGTAAAAAGAAACCTGCATTTTCATTAGAAAGGACTTTCCAATTATGAATATAAATGAAAAAGTGGTAAAAAAGCTGATTGAGAAAAAACTTTTAATATCTGCGGCAGAAAGCTGCACCGGCGGGCTTTTTACGGCTCTTATAACGGACGTGGCGGGTTCTTCCGAAATATTAGAGGAAAGTATCGTCACGTACTCAAACGCTGCCAAAATGCGTGAATTGGGGGTTTTAGAGGACACGTTAAATTCAGTTGGCGCAGTAAGCTATGACACGGCAAAACAAATGGCGGAGGGAATACGACGTCATACAGGCGCTGATATAGGCGTCGGAATTACGGGAATTGCAGGTCCCGGAGGAGGAACGCCCGAAAAACCCGTAGGAACTGTTTTTACGGCTGTAAGCTACAACGGTGAAACAACAGTGAAAGAACTTCATCTTGAGGGAACTCGCTCGGAAATCCGAAAACAAACCTGTGAAAATATGTTCTGTATGATAAATAATATGATTTAATGCGCCATAAACAGGATAATGCATACGTCCTGTTTATTTATTTTGATTTTTTTCAAAAAACACTTGCAATTTATGAAACTATATTGTATAATAGGTTTATAAATAAGAACAGATGTTCGCTAAAATGAAAATTTAAGGAGAAAAAATTATGGCAAAAGCAGAGAAACAATCAAAACCCGCAGTTGAAAGAAAGGTTGACGAGGAAAAGAAAAAGGCTCTGGAAACAGTGTTTGCGGTTATAGAAAAGGAATACGGTACAGGAAGCATTATGAAGCTTGGAGATACGCGGACTGCGAACGTGGACGCAATCCCAACAGGCTCCTTGATGCTTGACAAGGCGCTTGGTGTAGGAGGGTTGCCGAGAGGAAGAGTGATTGAGATATACGGACCTGAGTCCTCGGGTAAAACAACAGTTGCGCTTCATGTTGTTGCCGAAGCTCAGAAAATGGGCGGAGAAGCCGCATTTATTGATGCTGAGCACGCGCTTGACCCTGTTTATGCCGAGCATTTGGGCGTTGATGTTGATAATCTGATTGTAGCTCAGCCTGATACGGGAGAGCAGGCTCTTGATATTGCAGAGGCGCTTGTCAGAAGCGGCGCGCTTGACGTAATTGTAATCGACTCGGTTGCCGCGCTTGTGCCAAAGGCTGAAATTGACGGCGAAATGGGCGATACCCATGTCGGACTTTTAGCAAGACTTATGTCACAGGCTCTCAGAAAGCTCACGGCAATAATCGCTAAATCCGGAACGGTTGTGATCTTTATAAATCAGCTTCGCGAGAAGGTAGGAGTTGTGTATGGAAATCCCGAAACAACTCCCGGAGGACGCGCTCTAAAATTCTTCGCGTCTGTAAGAATTGATGTACGCCGTCAGGAAGCTATTAAAAACGGCACGGAGTTTATCGGAAACAAAACAAGAGCAAAAATTGTTAAAAACAAAGTCGCTCCGCCGTTTAAAGAGGCAGAATTTGACATTTTATACGGTCAGGGAATATCAAAAGAAAGTAATATTCTTGATGTTGCAGTTGAAAACGGTATAATTAAAAAATCCGGCGCATGGTTTAGCTATAACGACGAAAAAATCGGTCAGGGACGAGACAATGTTCGCAAGTATATGCAGGAAAATAAGGAATTTACGGCAGATATTGAAAGACAGGTACGTGATATTTTAGGCATATCTTCTGACCATACTGTTCGGGAGGCTGCAGATGACAAAAATGAGGTTGTAGAAATAGCTGAAAATGTGGACGAAAAACTTCGTTCATAATACTATTTTTACTAAAATTTTTGCTAAGATGTAAAAATCTATTGACTTAAAGTGTTTTTTCGGTTATTCTAATATAGTAAACAATTTAAAAAACAGATAATAAATTTTATTTATAAGACGAGGGGGCACTTTAAATGGTTTCAAATGAAGTCACAGTTCTAAACTCAGTAGGTTTGCACGCAAGACCTGCAACGTTCTTTATCCAGAGAGCAAATGAATTCAAGTCGAGCGTATGGGTTGAAAAAGACGAAAGACGTGTGAATGCGAAAAGTCTTTTAGGTGTTTTATCGCTTGGCATTGTTAAGGGTTCAAAAATTTCGATTATCGCTGATGGCAGTGACGAAGATGAGGCGGTAAAAACATTGGTTGAGCTTATTGAATCCAACTTTTCGGAATAATTAAAAATCTTATTTTTCAAAATAACTCTACATAATTATGTAGAGTTATTTTATCTCATGATAAAAATTTAACAGTATCGGGAGGTGAGCGTCATGTTTGATTTGGAGGAGGAGCTTAAAAATCTTCCTGATGAACCGGGCGTTTATCTTATGCATGACGCCTCCGATACTATTATTTATGTTGGAAAAGCAAAAATTTTAAAAAACCGCGTAAGGCAGTATTTCAGAAAAAATTCAAATCATACGCCGAAGGTTTTGGCGATGGTTAAAAATATCGCGTATTTTGAATATATTGTTACAGACTCTGAAACAGAGGCTCTGGCGCTTGAATGTAATCTAATCAAAAAATATCGCCCAAAATATAATATTTTATTGAAGGACGATAAACATTATCCTTATATTAAAATCACTATAAACGAGGATTATCCAAAAATTTTTCAGGTCAGAAAGCTTCAAAAGGACGGCGCAAAATATTATGGACCTTATGTCTGCGGCGCGACGATAAAAAACACCCTTGAAATTATTCAAAAGCTGTTTATTCCGCCGACCTGCCGCAGAAAATTTCCTCAGGACATCGGCAAAGGCAGACCTTGTCTGAATTATCATATAAACAACTGTTTTGCACCATGCACGGGAAAAGTATCAAAGGATGAATACAGAGACGTATTTTTTGATATTTGCCGTTTTCTGGACGGTAACCACAAGGATTTAATTGCATCGCTTAAAGAGGAAATGAAAAACGCGTCAAAAAATCTTGAATTTGAAAAAGCGGCAATGATTAGAGATAAAATAAATGCAATTTCCGATATTGAAGAAAAGCAGAAGATTATAAATACCGATAAACAAACTGATAAGGATGTAATAGCTGCATCGCTATCGGAAAGTATCGCGTTTTGCGAGGTGTTTTTCATTAGAAGCGGTAAAGTTTTGGGCAGGGAAAGTTATAAAATTGATAATACAGAAAATTCAACACCGCAGGAAATACTGACGGATTTTATAAAGCAGTTTTATCAGACAG
>CAYUSE010000065.1:0-7942 GCA_964447095.1 uncultured Lachnospiraceae bacterium
GGGAAATGTGATTTTTGTGTCGCACGACCACGAATTTATGAATACAATCGCAAATCGCATTATTGAAATCAAGGCAGATGGCACAATAACAGACAGAATGTGTACCTATGATGAATATTTGGAGATGAAAAAGGAGGGGAAAGTCTGATGAAATTTGAGAATACCGAAACCTTTGGTTTTAAAAGTGCGCTTCGCGGCATGAGGAATCCGCTGGAGTCATGGAAAAGGAATGACACCGTTGAGGAAAACGGCAGCGTCACAATAGGCGAAAATGACCTTGACCTTGCAAAGCGTCTGATTAAATCAGGCTCGGAGCACAGAAAGTTCATGCGTCAGATTTTTGTGTCGGTTGATATTACCGCGCCGCTGTATTGGTGGAAGGAATTTGACACGTACAAGGTCGGCACGGTCGCGAACAGCACGTCCACAATGCACAAGCTTGCGTCAACTCCGATTACGATTGACTGTTTTGAAATTGACGATTATAATCGTGAGCTTGATTACAGCGGTAAAAAGCTTGGCGATATGATAGATAAGCACATTGAGTTTTTAGAAGAAATGCGCCTGAAATATCTCGAAACAAAGGATAAGGAATATTGGAAAGAGCTTATCCGATGGCTGCCGTCGTCATGGCAGCAGACGAGAACGGTCACAATGAATTATGAAAATCTGCTGGCTATGTGTTCGGCAGGTCAAAGAAGGTTTCATAAGCTGACGGAATGGTCGGGAGCGTTTATTGATTGGGCAAGAACATTGCCTTATGCGCAGGACCTGCTCTTTCCTGATGAGGTCGAATAATGAATTTAATTGTATCGGTTGATAAAAATTGGGGAATAGGGAAAAATAACAAACTGCTCTTTTCATTAAAAGGCGATATGGAATTTTTTAAAGAAAAAACAACGGGTAAAGCCGTAATAATGGGCAGGAAAACGCTTAATTCCCTCCCTGACGGACATCCGCTTAAAAATCGCGTAAATATAGTTTTAACGCGCGACAAAGCCTTTAAGCGTGACGGGGTAATCGTATGTCATTCCGTTGACGAGGCGCTGGAAAAAACAAAGACTTATCCCGATGTTTTTGTAATAGGCGGCGGCGAAATATATAAGCTGCTTTTGCCGTATTGCGATACGGCTTATGTGACGAAAATCCCGCAGTCAGCCGATGCCGAGGTATTTATGGTAAACCTTGATGAACGAGAAGACTGGAAAATGATAAAATCAACCGGTTATTCGGAATATAACTTATGCGAATATATGCGAATATAAAAAGATTAAATAAGACGGAGGCAGCAATGTATCTTATAACAGGACTTGGAAATCCCGGACGTCAATATGAAATGACGCGTCATAATATAGGATTTCATACAATAGATTATATCGCAGAGCAAAAAAATGTTAAAGTAAATAAATTAAAGCATAAGGCTTTATACGGCGAAACGGAAATAGGCGGCGAAAAGGCGTATCTTATCAAGCCGCAGACATATATGAATTTGAGCGGCGAAAGCATTATTGAATTTGCGAAATTTTACAAAGTTCCGCCCGAAAATATAATCGTAATAAGCGATGATATTTCTCTTGACACAGGGCGTATCCGCGTCCGTAAAAAGGGCAGTGCAGGCGGACACAACGGTTTGAAATCTATAATTTATCAGCTCGGCAGCGATAATTTTCCGCGCGTGAAAATGGGCGTGGGTTCTCCGAAGCATGAGGATTATGACCTTGCCGATTTTGTGCTCGGACGCTTTACGAAGGATGAAATTCCCGTTATGGAAGAGGCAATTATAAAAGCGTCGAAGGCAGTCGAGGAAATTATAAGAAACGGCGCGGAAGCCGCAATGAACAAATATAATATGAAGTAAAATTTATTGTTGCAAAAGGGACACTAAAATGGATTTTTCTGATATTTTAAAGAACTACCCCCCATACAAGGGGACAGTAAAAAATCTGAATAATACACCTATATCTGTCGCGGGAGTTGTTGAATCAGCTCAGGGGCAGCTTATTTATGCGCTCAAAAAAGAAAACGCATCGCGCGCTGTTGTTATAACATACAGCGATATGGAGGCGCGCTCAATGTATTCGGATTTATCGCTTTATACTGATAACGCATTTTATTTTCCATCCAAAGAATATGTTTTTTATAATATTGAAACAACGGGACATCAAAATGAGCATGCGCGTCTGGCGGTTCTTGATAATATCATAAACGGCAGCGGCGGAATTGTTGTAACGAGTATTGACGCAGTGCTGCAATATACCGCAAAACGCGAGGAATTTGAAAGCCGCGTTATTGAATTTGAAGAGGGTAAGCGTTTCGATTTAACGGAGTTAACGGAGAAGCTTATTGAAATTGGCTACAGCCGCGAACCCTTGGTTGAAGGTGAAGGACAATTTGCTATACGCGGCGGTATTCTTGATATTTTCTCGCCGAATTACGAAAATCCTCTGCGAATTGAATTTTTTGATGACGAAACAGATTCAATTCGTTCGTTTGATGTTTACACACAGCGTTCGCTCGAAAAACTTAGTTCGGCGAGGGTAATTCCTGTTGTTGAGGCGATTTTGTCTATGGATAAAAAGTGTGAAATTGTCGCGTATCTTGAAGATGAAATCAGAAAAGCGAAACGCAGAAAATCGGACGAAACAGAATTTATTGCGACCGCAAATGCGGATATTGAAAGCTTTAATGAGCGACACTATTTCCCATCAATCGATAAATATATCTCTATGATTTACGGAACAGTGCCTACTGTTCTTGATTATTTTGATGAAAATGACCTTGTTTTTGTGATTGACCCCAAACGTATTGCCGAGCGCGGAAAAACCTTTGAATGGGAAAAGGGCGAGATTATTACGGAGCTTAAAAACAAAGGCGTTTTGGGGACACAAAAATCAATTAAGGTGTTTTTGCAGTATGGCGAGGCAATCGGAAAAATGACGCGTAAAAAGGTTGTGTCGATAGATGTGCTGTCGCACAGCAGAACGGATTTCAATTACAGGCATACAGAAACCTTTATGACGAAAACCACAATTTCCTTTCACGGAAAAATTGATTATTTATATGAAGATTTAAAGTCATGGCAGGAGAAAAAATACACTATTGTGATTTTGGCGTCAACGCGCGGACGCGCAGAAAATCTTGCCGGAGTTTTGAATGAACGGGGAATAAGAGCGCGTTTTGCAGATAGGGACACTAAAAGTGACGCGGGATTTACGCAAGGGGAAACCGTAATTATCCGCGGCAATCTTAATAAGGGCTTTGAATATCCCGATATAAAATTTGTGCTGGTATCGGACAGGGAAATTTTTGAAAGCAAAAAGAGTCGCCGCAGGAGAAAGGCGGATAATACAAACAGAATAAAGTCTTATAACGATATAAATGAAGGCGACTATGTTGTTCATCAGACACACGGTATCGGAAAATATATGGGGACACAAAAAGTAACGGTCAACGGAATAACAAAAGATTATTTGAAAATCCAATATCGCGGAACTGACTCTTTATATGTCCCCATCGACCAGCTTAATATGCTGTATAAATATGTTGGCAACACGGAAAAGGAACTGAGGCTTAATAAGCTTGGCGGAGCTGATTGGAACAAGACAAAGCAGAGAGTAAAAAAATCAACCGAGGATTTGGCGCGTCAGCTTGTCGCGCTGTATGCGGCGCGCGGTAAAATCAAGGGACACGCGTTTAGTACAGATACGCCGTGGCAGCGTGATTTTGAGGACACATTTGCATACACAGAAACAGAGGACCAGCTTCGTTCAATCGAGGAGGTCAAGCAGGATATGGAAAGCGAGAAGCCTATGGATAGACTGCTTTGCGGCGACGTCGGCTTCGGCAAAACAGAGGTTGCGCTGCGAGCCGCGTTTAAGGCGGTCAACGACTCAAAACAGGTCGCATATCTGTGCCCGACGACAATCCTCGCGATGCAGCATTACGAAACCTTTTTAAAGCGTATGGAAAATTTCCCCGTAAAGGTGGAAATGCTGTCGCGTTTCCGCACGCCGGCACAGCAGAAAAAAATATTGAAAAAACTCAAAAACGGCGAAATTGATATTATAATCGGAACGCACCGTATTTTATCTAAAGATCTTGAATTTAAGGATTTGGGGCTATTGATAGTTGATGAAGAACAGCGTTTCGGTGTCGCGCACAAGGAGCGGTTAAAGGAGCTTAAAAAGAATGTTGATGTTCTTACAATGACAGCTACGCCAATACCGCGAACGCTTCATCTTGCAATGACGAGCATAAGAGATATGAGCGTTCTGACCGAGCCGCCTGAGAACAGATACCCTGTAGAAACCTATGTTTTAGAGGACAATCCCGCCGTGCTTCTTGACGCTATACGAAATGAATTGTCGCGCGGCGGTCAGGTATTTTACCTTTATAACCGCGTTCAGGGAATTTACCGAAAAGCGGAGTGGATAAAGTCGCAGTTTCCAGATATAAATGTTGCGGTTGGTCACGGTAAAATGAAAGAGGATGAATTAGAGGATATTATGTACGATATGGTAAACGGCAAAACCGACGTCCTTGTCTGCACCACTATTATCGAAACGGGACTTGATATTCCAAACGCGAATACTATTATAATAGAAAACGCCGATAAAATGGGCTTGGCGCAGCTTTATCAGCTTCGGGGACGAGTCGGGCGTTCAAACCGTATTGCGTACGCGTATCTGACGTATAGGCGCGACAGTATTTTGTCAGACGTCGCGTCAAAAAGACTTCGCGCGGTAAAGGAATTTACCGAGTTTGGCTCCGGCTTCAAAATTGCAATGCGCGACCTTGAAATCCGCGGCGCGGGCAATATTTTGGGCGCTGAACAGCATGGGCATATTGACACTGTCGGCTATGACATGTACTGTCAAATTCTCAAAGAAAGCGTGAATGAGGCGCAGGGAATTGAAACAAAACCCGAAATCAATGTGTCGGTGGATATTGATATTGATGCTTATCTGCCCGAAAATTATATCGAAAATCACAATCAGCGCATTGATATTTATAAACGTATTGCGGCGATTGAAAGCGATGACGACAAGTTCGAGATTGAGGATGAATTGATTGACCGCTTTGGTGATATTCCAAAGCCTGTACAGAATATTATAAATGTTGCGGCCCTGAAATATCCGGCGCGTGAAGCGGGAATTTATGAGATTGCTCAGCATGGAAATATTTTGCAGCTTAAATTTAATGAAAATTATGTGTCGGCACAGCTTGTAATGGGACTGGATAAAAAATTTCCGAGAAGAATTAAGCTCTTGGCAACAGAAAAGCCTGCTATAAATATAGCGCTCAAGGGAGAAGAGAAGAATATAACGGAATTTATAAACGAGCTGCTCGGTATCGTGAAAACCTTGGAGGAAACAACAGAAGAGTAAAGCAGTTGTTGTTCACAATTTGTTCATAAAATAAACACAACTTGTTTACAATCAATTCATACCAGTGTCAAATATATGTTGTATCATTGGTATTGAAGTTGAGAACAACAGGTATAAATTAACTATAGTCAGGTAATAATTCTAAGAGGAGGATTATAGAAATGAAAAAATATCCATATACTGAATCCACTGATATGATTGTTTATAATGCAAAGCCAAAAAAGGAAAAGAAACACAAGCTTGGTTTGGCAATAGTCAGCACAGCGTTGGCTTCAAGTATTTTTACTGCGGCAATTTTAGGCACAGGATTATACCTTACTACAAAAAATACTGCGGCAACTGCTCCGATAACGCAGACAGATGTATCTACAACCGAAAATAATGCGTCAGACAGTGACGTCACGCTTACAACAACATATAAAAACGGCAAAAAGGTGCTTTCGACAACGGAAATCGCATCAAAGGTAGGCCCGAGCGTTGTCGGCGTTATCAATAAAACAACGGTTCAGCCGCAAAGATATTATGATCCGTTTACAGGCAGATCATATTACTACACAGACCCGTCAACGGAGGGTCAGACAGTAGAACAGGGAAGCGGTTCGGGAATAATTTTTCAGGATGACGGATATATCGTGACAAATCAGCACGTTATTGACGGAGCTTCCGAAATATCTGTAATATTAAATACGGGAGAGGAATTTTCCGCAAAGCTTGTAGGTCAGGATAAAAAAACAGACCTTGCGGTTCTTAAAATAGACGCGGGCTCAACGAAAATTACGGCAGCGACCTTAGGCGACTCGTCAACGGTTCAGGTCGGTGAGCCGGCAATTGCAATCGGAAACCCGATGGGTCAGGAATTTTCGGGTAGCGTTACGGCAGGAATTATAAGCGCCGTAAACAGAACCATGACAATAGAAAATAGAACATACAATCTTTTGCAGACTGATGCTGCGATAAATTCAGGTAATTCGGGCGGCGCTCTGATAAATCAATACGGAGAGGTTATAGGAATTAACTCTGTAAAGCTTTCAAGCTCAGGTGTTGAGGGCATGGGATTTGCTATAGCAATATCCGAAGCAAAGCCGATTATGGATGATTTAATGTCATCGGGCTATGTTACAGGCAGACCGCTTGTCGGCATAGGAATTAAAAACACAGGCTACGGACTGTTTATCGCTAGCGTAAGCGAAGGCAGCGGCGCTGCCGAAGCAGGTCTTAAGGTTTATGATATGATTTTAGAGGTTGAAGGACAGAAGGTTTCATCAGTTGAAGATGTAAACAAAATCCGTGATACAAAAAAAGCGGGCGATACTCTGACCTTTAAGATACTTCGTGACGGAGAAACTATGGAGGTTAAGGTTAAATTAACCGAAGAAAATTCGTCACAGCAGCAGTAAATCTCTAATGGGATTTACCGCAAAACCGCAGCAGGCGGTTATGAAACAGCCATACAGTTTTACTTGAATTGGCTGCTTAAGCAGCCGATACCATCCTTTTTTTCATATGCCCCCGCCGTAACGGCGGGGGTCCCCCCACCAAATTCAAATGTATTGCATTTGTAACGATAAGTTTGTTTAACAGGCAATCAAGAAGCCTGTTAAACATAAGTAACAAAAACCGAACCGCCTATGATTTTTCATAGGCGGTTCTGTTTTGTGCGATACAAATAAATCGTTGGGATTTATATTTTTTACTGTCTGCTTTCCATTTTCTTATTTATTTGTTTTTCCTGACATTTTGTTACTATTGTTACTGCTATTCCAATAATAATATAGATGCCGATAAATACGGGCAGTACATATATAAACCACTCAAACCATTCTGTAAACTTTATGATACCGGAAATTATACTTGCGATAAATGTAATTATAGCGCAGCCGGTAAAGTGTATTCCCAAGGTTAAAGGGAACGGAATGTCACTGTCGTAAATAAGCGAAATTAAACCGTAAAGCGCAGATGCTGCAAGCCACGTTGTAAATTGGCGCATAACCATCATTCCTGTTGCTTCGTACAATCCAAACGCCCATAGTGACGCTGTTGTTACCACAAATCCAATTCCCAGACCTATAATAAGATGATCTATTATTTTGTATTTCATTTTAATATACCTCCATAATATATTTTTTAAATTCTTTAACGTATTTCCTTGAAATGATGAGATGAGTTTCATCTTTTAATGCTGCCGTATAATTGCCGCTGAGTTCTGCTTCTACAGACCGTATAAAGTTTATATTTACTATAACTCCCTTGCTTATACGAATAAAGCCTTTTGGGCGTCCGATACCTTCCAGCTCATATAGTTTATGACGCACTTCATATTCCTCTTTACCAATATGAGCGATTGTTTTGTTGTTATCCGCTTCAAAATAAAAAACTTCTTTAATGTCAAATAAATATTCTCTTTCGTTTTTAAAGAAAAACATTTTTTGAAGTGATTTTTGACCGTTCAAAAGTTCTGCAATATTTTTCACCTGCGGACTTGAAATATCACCCCGTATTATAACTTCAGGTTCGGTCATATCGGCATGTTCAAGTGTAACCTTCATATAAATCAT
>CAYUSE010000066.1:0-7816 GCA_964447095.1 uncultured Lachnospiraceae bacterium
GTATAAACTCTGAACATATCGCTCATGAAAATATCCTGTATGAATTTCGCCGTTTCGGGATTTTTTGACGCGACAACATTTGTAGTCGGAAGCCCGCGCGAAACCTCCTCGGCATGCGACGGTCCGCTCATAACGGAAATTTCCGCCTGCGGAATTTCCTCGGCGTAAACCTCGGACAGGCGCATAAGCGTTTTTTCTTCAAGTCCTTTTGAAATGTTGACTATTTTCTGTCCCGATTTTACCACCTCCGCAAGCTGCTTTGCGGTTGTGCGCGTTGCGGGCGACGGTGCGGCTGTTATAATCAGCTCCGCTTTGTCAACACATTCTGCCATATCGTGCGAGCAATGGATTTTATCGGGGAATTTTACACCCGGCAAAAATTCCTTGTTTTCGCGGTCACGGTTTAGTCTGTCCGTTTCCTCCTGAATCCATGACCATAAATACACGTCATATCCGCGTGAGGAAAGCATTATCGCTACTGCTGTTCCCCAGCCTCCCGAACCTATTACAGCAATCTTCATATTATTTCTCCTTTTTAGAAAAGCTTAATTTGTTTTCAGTTCCGTTTAATAACCTTTTTATATTCGCATGATGACGGACTATAAGAAGTCCGCCTATAATTGTAACACATACAAGCTGTATTATATTATATTCATGTGTAATTATCGACTTTACAATTTCAATAATTATAAATGACGCTCCGCCTATAATTGAGCCAAGCGAAACATAACGTGTTATCGCCATAATTGCTATCGCAATTACCGCCACAACAAGTCCAACCCTCCAATCAAGCATAAGCACCACGCCAAGGCTTGTCGCAACGCCTTTTCCGCCTTTAAATCCGAAATAAAGCGGAAAATTATGACCAAGTATTACCGCAACGCCTGCTATGTAGGGTAACGCAATAAAATCCAACATATCCCTATACATTGCTAAATCCGATTGACTTCCCCATTCATAGTATCTGTCAGGCGCATTGATATATCTGACATAAATCATAGCAATCAGCACGCATATAATTCCTTTTAAAACATCAAGCAAAAGCGTGATAACTCCCATCTTCTTTCCGTGAGTGCGAAGCATATTCGTTGCACCTGCGTTGCCTGAACCGCTTTCGCGAATATCCTTACCGCTTATGATTTTCGACAGGATAATCGAAAAATTGATTGAACCGATTAGATATGAAATTATTGCAATAGAGATAATTATTAAAACTCTCATTATTTTAACTCCTATTATAACTTTTTCTCGTTCTTTTCGCGTATTATGAATTTTATCGGCGTTCCCTCAAAGCCAAACGCCTCTCTTACCTGATTTTCAATAAATCTCAGATACGAATAGTGGAACAAGTCTTTTGAATTTGCAAACAGTATAAACGTCGGCGGCGCAGCGCTTGCCTGCGTGCCGTAATAGACCTTTAAGCGTCTGCCCTTATCCGACGGAGGCTGCTGCTTTGCCATCGCCTCGTTAAGCACGTCGTTTAACATTCCCGTCGTAATCCTGCGCTTATGCTGTTCATTTACTTTCTTTATCAAATCAAGCAGCTTTTCAACTCTCTGTCCTGTTTTTGCGCTTATAAATATAATTTCCGCATACGACATAAACGCGAAGGTTTCGCGGATTTTCATAGTGAAACTCTTCATGGTCTTATCGTCCTTATCGACAATATCCCATTTGTTGACCGCAAAAATACACGCTCTGCCCTGCTCGTGCGCGTAACCTGCGATTTTCGTGTCCTGCTCGGTTATGCCCTCGCTTGCGTCAATCATAATGACACACACGTCGCTCCTGTCAACCGCCGCAAGCGAGCGTACAACGCTGTAACGCTCCACGTTTTCGTCAATCTTGCCGCGCTTTCTCATTCCTGCGGTATCGATAAACAAATATTTATCCTCACCGTTTACGTAGTGGGAGTCAATCGCATCACGCGTAGTTCCCGCGATATTGCTGACGATAACGCGGTTCTCGCCCAAAATCTTATTTACAAGCGAAGATTTGCCCGCGTTCGGCTTGCCGATTACCGCAACCTTGATTTCGTCCTCGTCCTCAGACGTGTCCGCGTCCTCGGGGAATTTATGCGTCACCTCGTCAAGCAAATCGCCCACGCCCAAGCCGTGCGTTGAGGAAATCGCTATCGGGTCGCCCAAGCCGAGATTATAAAATTCGTAAAATTCAAACGGCGGTTCACCGATATTGTCTACCTTGTTTACCGCAAGAACTATCTTTTTCTTTGCCTTTAACAGCATTTGCGCAACGTCCTGGTCGTTTGCCGTAACGCCGTCTGCGACATTCGTCATAAGGACTACCACGTCAGCCATTTCAATCGCAAGCTGCGCCTGCCTTCTCATCTGAACGAGTATTTCGTCCTTTGATGCAGGCTCTATTCCGCCAGTATCCACAAGCGTGAAATGCTTGTCAAGCCACGAAACGTCCGCGTAAATCCTGTCGCGCGTAACGCCCGGGGTGTCCTCGACTATACTTATGCGCTGACCGGATATTTTATTAAAAAGCGTCGATTTGCCGACATTCGGTCTGCCGACTATTGCCACCAATGGTTTCATATTACCCTCCAAAGCTTAAAATTCAAGCTCTTCTCCTATAATTTTTTCTATAAATTCATAGCCGTCGTTTAAAACAGGCTCTATCTTCATATTTAAAGCGTTTTCGACCTCCGCAACCGTCGTATCGTCAAGGAAAATATTATCGTCGTCCCTTAACATACTCTGCGGAATAAGCAATATATCGCTTTTTGGCTTGTCCGTCATCTGAGCGATTAAATCCCTGCCCGTGACAAGCCCCGCCACGTTTACGCCGCCGCCGAAAAAATCGTTCTTTATCGGATAAACCGATATTTTTATACCCGTTTTGTCCGACAGCCGTTTCGCCAAATCCCCGATAAACGGCGTGGCAAGCTCGCCTGTCGCTATTGCAACGGTTCGGCTGTATTTTTTGTTTACAAGCTTTATCGCCGCGTCAAATTCCTCTTTCATGCTCGCGATTAACCCGACGCCGTTTTCAAGCTGCGGAAAGCCCTCGTATTCGTCAGCCTCGGGCATTTCAATGCCCGCGTTCAAATAAAACTCGTCCGACAGATATATAAGGCGCGTGCCAAGCTTTTGAAGCAGCTTTTTCTGCCATTTTTCCACCTGCTCTATAACGGCTTTTGAGCTTTCCGCCGTAAACGGCGTTAAGGGATAAAGTCCCTCGCGATACCGCGTAAGTCCCACAGGGACAACGGACACGCTCGACACATACGGAAACAGCGCGGCAAGGTCGGAAATTGAGCGGTCAAGCTCCTTTTTATCGTTAATTTCGGGACAAAGCACAATCTGACAATTCATATATATGTTATTTTTCGCGAATTTCTTCATTATATTATAGCATTTGCCCGCGAAACGGTTATTGAGCATTTTGCACCGAAGCTGCGGATTTGTCGCGTGAACCGATACGTTTATCGGTGAAACGCGCATTTTTATAAGCCTGTCTATTTCCTCGTCCGACATATTTGTAAGCGTGACGTAATTGCCCTGCAAAAACGATAATCTTGTGTCGTCGTCCTTAAAATATACCGTTTCACGCATACCCTTTGGAAGCTGGTCGATAAAACAGAATATGCACTTGTTTCGGCAGCTCTGCGCTTCGTCGATAAGCCCGTCGCTGAACTCAATCCCAATATCCTCGTAATCGTTTTCAACGGTTATAATCTCGGTTGTGCCGTCCTTTTTCAAGACCTCAAGCGTGACCTCATATTCTGCCGTCAGATAGCGGTATTCGAGAATGTCATGGAAGTCATGACCGTTTATCTTAACGAGCGTATCGCCCGCTTCAAGTCCCGCCTCCTCGGCAATCGAGCGCGGCTCTACATATTTAATTGTCGTGTCGGCTTTTCTCATAATTTTTCTCCGATACATATAATATACCATTTTGTATTATCGCACACTTTACAAAAATAATCAATACTTTTCACCAAAAAAACTCATTTATTTATATGCCGCTTCTTGACTTAGATTTATTTGTATGGTAATATAAAAGTAACACAATTTTAACAAAAACACAAATTTAATACAAGGTGGGATAAGAATGAAAAAATTTTGGGCACTTTTGGCAGTCATTGCCGTAATAGGGGGAAACATCGCATATGCCGAACCTATAGAAAGCGAGGCGGAGGACTACAGCATTGCGGTAAAGACAAGTGTATCTAAGACGACGCCGTCACCGAAGCCTGAAACTACCGCAGAGCCCGTTTCCGATACCGTTATACCAGAGGTTACGGAGTCGCCCGAGCCTGACGACGGCATTGTTTCAGACGCGGAGAACACATCTTCCTCGCTTGATTTCAACATAAAATTGTCAAAGCACGGAATAACTATTCCCTCCGAGCTAACGCTTGAACTCATTGACGCCGACAATAATCTGACGCTTGAATTTCAGCATCATGCAGACGGAAACACGGAGCTGATACACGCACATTTCGACGTTCCGCAGTACATTCTCGGAAAGTCGTTTGAATTAAGGCTTGTAAGCGGTCTGAATGCCATAAAATACAACAATGAGCTTATACGCGAAGGCGAAAGCCTGATAATCGAAACTTCCGAACATACCGCAGGAAAGAGCGGAGATACGTTTTTCCTGCTCGGAGAGCCAAATTATGAGAAAAAGCTGACTGTTTATATAGACAACAACAAGCTTAATCTTTCGCCGCGGGCAAGGCTTGTAAACGGCAGCACGCTTGTCCCCGTCCGCCAGATATGCGAGGCGCTGGGACTTAGAGTTGATTACGACAAGAAATCCGACAGCGTTACATGCTCATACGGAACGCACGAAATGGTATTTAAAAGAGGCTCGACCGAGTGTAAAATTTTCGGCGAAACGGCTCACGCGCCAACCGCGCCCTGTTACATAGACGGCTCTATTTACGTTCCTGTCAGGATTTTGGCTGAAAGCGTGAAATCCACAGTTTCGGTAAAGGAAGCCGGATACACCATGGATATTATGCTCACTCCCGCAAAGCTGATAGAGGAATATAAAAACTCCTCGCCCGTAAATAAACGCGGAATTGACAGCCGTACATCATATCTTGTCTGGGTAAACAAATCCGAATTTAAAACAAGAGTTTATTTAGGCTCACGGTATAACTGGGAGTTGTTAAAGGAATTTGACTGCGCTATAGGCGCGCCGGGCACGGAAACAATCACGGGTGAATTTGAATACATAGAGCGGCTGTCAAGCTGGGACTACAATACATATTATGTAGGTCCCGTAATGCGCTTCCATAACGGCTACGCGCTTCATTCGACACTCCTTTATTACGGCGGCGGCGAATACGACGGCACGGTACGCGCGAAAATATCGCACGGCTGCGTAAGACTTCACCCCGAGGACATAAACTGGATATGCTCTTATGTGCCGCTGAAAACGAAAATTTATGTGACGGAAGATTAAAATAAAAATACCAAATCCAATTTGGATTTGGTATTTTTTTAAAGTATATCTGTCATAAATACAATGCCCAGAGCCGCAAGAAGCAGTTTATCGTCGCAGTCGTCCATCAGCAATATAAGAATAACGACAATAAGAATTATATCATCGCTCTGCAAATTATCAAGAAATCCGCTTTTTTTATGCTGATTTTGCATTTTTTGCGGCTTTGGTGGTTCACTTTTCTGTATTTCCGGCTTCTTTTCCGTTTTATGCTGAACGGGAGCCGGCATATTATTGACGCTGTAGCTGCGATACATATTTTTACACTCTCCTTACATTCTGAACAGTTTTGAAAGCTTGGTAAGATTTAATAACTTCACCGCCGAATCTATTGATTTCTGCCTGTTTGACCGCATATACGGTCTCAGCGACATCAGCAAATTCGAGCGCGGGTCGCTATGGCTTGAACTAAGTCCGTCAATCAAATTTTTCATTTGCATTAAATACTCCGCGCTGTCGTCCCCCTGCGCGTCGTCACCGTTCTGTGAAATCGAGTTCATCACATTTTTTATCTTATCCTCCGCATTATCGCCTAATAAATTTTTCAGCGTATCCATTGCGTCCGACATAACACTACCGCCTCCGACTATAATTTATTGATAATATTCTTTAAATTTCTGCCCGACATACTTGAAACCGCTCTTTTTATATCGTTTGTGCTCAGCTTTGAAAACTCGTTCATGAGCTTTTCCTTATCATCTCCGCTAAGCTGTCTTTTAAGACGCGCTCCCTCCGCAGAATTAAGGAATTCGTTAATCTCTTTTAACTGATTTTGGTCAAAGCTTTTTATAATGTCCTGCATTTTTTTATTCATTTTCTGCCTCCTTAAATAATATGGTTATATTCTCTATTATATTCCGCCGCCGCAAAAAAAGAGTATGTCCTTATGTATACCGTTTGCTTTTGGAGTAACGCAGCAAAAAAGCTGTAAATATTGCACTGATTTTTACTTGATTTTCCGAAAAATATATGATAAAATGAATAAAAAAGGACGGAGGTACATAATATGGATTTTATTAAAAAGACAGCGGATTTTGACCTTGTAAGCTTCGGCGAGGTTATGCTTCGGCTTTCGCCGCCGAACAAGGAAAAGATTTCGCAGAGCGAAACCTTTGAAAAAAACTGCGGCGGTTCGGAATTTAACGTAGCGTCGGGTGCGGCAAGCCTCGGCATACGCGCGGCAGTGGTGACAAAGCTCCCTAAAAACAAAATGGGGCATTTTATCGCCCGCCGCATACGTTACGGAAACGTGAGCGACGACTATGTAGTATGGGACTACAGCGACGAAAAGCGACTTGGCATTTACTACTACGAAAGCGGCGTTTATCCGAGAAAATCCGCCGTTGTCTACGACAGAATGAACGCGTCTGTCTGCTCTTTGAAGCTGTCGGAAATTCCCGACGATATTTACGAAAAAACGCGCGTGTTCCATATAAGCTCGATTTCGCTTGCGCTTGACCCGAATTTACGTGAAACGGCGCTCGCTATGATAAAGCTTATGAAGAAAAACGGCGTCGCGATTTCATTTGACGTAAATTACCGCGCTTCCTTGTGGAGCGAGGAGGAAGCAAGAGCGGTTATTGAAAAGATTTTCCCGCTTGTCGATATTCTGTTCGTATCGGAGGAAACGTCAAGAAGAATGCTTCAGAGGACAGGCTCGCTTGACGAGATTATGATGGGCTATGCAAAAGATTACGGCTGCAAGATTGTCGCAACAACGCGCCGCGATGTTGTAAGCCCGACAAAGCATAACTTCGGCTCGCGTATCTATTATAACGGCAAATTCTACGAGGAACCGCACTATGAAAATATCGAGGTTATCGACCGCGTAGGCAGCGGCGACGCGTATGTTGCGGGCGTGCTTTACGGAATACTCTCGGGCGGCGATATTGAGCGCGCAATGTCTGTCGGAAACGCGCTGAGCGCGATTAAAAACACCGTTTCGGGCGACATGTCGATAAGCTCCATGGACGAGGTCGAAGCAATTATTAAATCGCACAAGTCAACAGGCAAACAGGACGAAATGGTGAGATAAATACATATAAAACAAAAAACGGGGTTCTTCCCCGTTTTTTGTTTTAAAATCTGAAATCTCTCTTGCCGTTTTCAATTTCCTTTATATAATTTTCCGCTATTGAGCGAACCTTTTCGTTCGGGATTTTCTTCATTTCCTCCGCGATTACCTTGTCGCCTATTTTATGCGTTTCCTCCGACGCGTAATCGGTGAGATATTCTTTGAGCGTCATCAGCGCGTTTGGCTGACAGCAGTTTTGTATCGCGCCCGTTTTTGCAAGCGACATAAAGCGGTCGCCCGTTCTTCCCTCTCTGTAGCACG
>CAYUSE010000067.1:0-7808 GCA_964447095.1 uncultured Lachnospiraceae bacterium
TCTGAGATTTCTTGTTGACTCATTTTCTTTATCTTTCGGTATTTTTTTAAATTTGCGCCTATCATGTTCATATTTTTACTATCAATTATTCTCGCCATAATATTATCTCCCTAATTTTAATTTTGTCTTGACACAGGACAGATACTATGATATACTAAGTTCGCAAAATTATTGTCTTGTAATAGGACAAAAGGAGGTTTTTTTATGAAATTAAAAATAATACCAATTTTAACAATCTTGCTAACATTATTTATATCTTGCGTTACAGCTCAGGCTAAAGATGCAACTATTACACTTAATGGACAAGTATTACCGTGCGATGTTCCGCCTCAAATTGTTGAAGACAGAACCATGGTACCTGTAAGGGCGATTTTCGAAGCTTTAAACTACAGCGTTGACTATGATAGTGATTCACAAATCATAACTGCAACAGGCTCAGATGAAATAATTAGAATGCAGATAGGTGTTAAAACATTGCTTAAAATAACTAATGAAAATTGTCTGTTGGAATCAGACGTTGCACCTATGATTCTTCATGACAGAACTTTTATCCCTTTAAGAGCCACAGCCCAAATATTAGGGTGTGATATTGATTGGGATGCTGATAGTTATACGGCAGCAATTACTACTATAAAATCAATTAAAATAACAAATACATTAGATTTAAACGGTGCTAACAATTATGAAGCTGACAGTGTAACCTATGATGGTAATGCGTATTATTATTTTACATTGTATGATGGACATATTAGCTTATTTAAAGAAACGAATGGTATTGCAACAAAACTATGTACTAATATAAGCAAATATCATAAAGGTTTAACAGAATACGGAAATTATTTATATTTTGTAGATAATGAAAAGCTCTATAGGATTTCTAAAAATGGTGGAGAATTAGAAACTTTAACAAATAACGTTATTGATATATGTCATAATAACAATATTTTATATTTCAGCAAATCCAATGGGATTTATAGTATTGGTTTTGGTAAAATAAGCTCATCGGATTTTGATTCAAAAGCCACTTTGATTGTAGATCGAACAGTTGACGATTTTCAATCAAATTCGTATTATGGCAATGCATCAGAACGATTACTTGTGAAGGATGGATTTATTTATTATACCACTTACAAGGGATTAAATAAAATGAATATTCAAACGGGTAAATCTATTTTAATAGCAGATACAAACGATGCAAATACAATAAATATAAATATTTTGGATGATTATATTTATTATAATGATGATAAAGCTAAAATTGTTAAAGTAGAAAACAAAGAAAAAGGTAAAACAAAGACCTTAATACGAGGAACTTTAGCTATCTGGAGTGCTTGTGATTATGATTGGGCAAATGCATACAAAGATGCTGTTTATGTTCTTGCAAGAGATGACGGTGATGTTGCTTTAGTAAAAGTTACACTTGACGGCTCAGAACATAATATTATAACAACTATTAAAGGAAATACATATTATGATAATTTAAATTTAAAAATGTCTATAGCAGGTAATTATGCATTTATATACAATATGGACAAGGCTTCTTCAAAACAAATGAAATTTTATCGAGTTAATATTAAGACAGGTGAATTAAAAAATACGTTCCTTCCTAATATAGTTAATTAACTATAAATTAAGACCACCAGTTAGCTGGTGGTCTTGATTATGTTTGACACTATAATTTACTTTACTGTTCTAACAGAGTTGCCTAACATCCTGTTTTTTTATATCTTATTTTGTATAGACCTGCGTTATATGCTTGCTTTCGTCAACCATCTGTTTGAGCGGTTCATAAAGCATAAGTGAAATATCAAATTTAATTTGTTTTTCCTTGAAAAAGTCAATAAGCTTTTTAAAAATATCCTGATGCTTTTCCTTCGGGCAATCAATAATAAATACATAGCTCGTTTTTTCCTGCGCTGTCATTTTTGAAAAATACGATTTTTCGATTTCTTCAATTTCTTTAAAATGCTCCGTAACCGTCTTTACCATTTCTTCCGTTTCAGGCTCGGGAGTGGCAAAATTAACGGTAAACTGTTTCTTGTTTTCGCCGTTTTCGGCGGATTTTGCGACTGCTCCCGCAATATTCGCATTTGCGACAAATTGCTTTGTAAACGGATTTACAAGAAGCTTTTCACATTCGGGCACCTGTGATACAAGATTGCAGTAGGCTGAAAAATTCATAGATACCATTGTGAATTTTTTTGCGAAATCCTCGGGTATTTGTGATTTTTCCGTAAACGCGGGCATGAATTTTTCTTTCTTATCGTTTTGGATAAGTCCGGGGTGGAATTTCTTTTCTTCGGAATTTCCGTTATTCTGCTCCTCGGCTTCAAGCAATGGAACAAGCACTGAAGACGGAAGAAGCGCGTTAAACGCCTCTATAAATGTGTCGTTATTGGGATTTGCAGCAAATTTTTCGATAAGCGCTGTTACATGAGAGTTACCCTCCGGTGTGAAATTCGGAAGGCTTTCTGTTTGTTCCGCCGCGCTTTTCATTGCGGCTTCCTTTTCCGCCGCCTGCTCGTTTAGTACCTCGTCAATTATTTTTGACATTGAGTCGTCTTTTTTGACTTCCTTTTCTTCAATTTCTTCTTTCTTCTTCTTTTTAAAAAACATATTTATACCTCTTTGTATGAATTGATAATTATTGTTTATCTTATTATATATTATACCACATTTGCACCGTAAATGCAAACTAATCGAATTTAATATCAGGCTCCTGTTGATTTTTGTAAATCGGGAATTCAAACGTCAGCTTTGCCGATGGGAACGCTCCGAACATATTTTTAAGCGTTTTCGCCTGTTTCGACGCCCATGCTACATCTGTTGCATACTGATGCGAGCCGGGTCTCTCGGGATTCCATCGCATTTTGTAAAGAGTGTCCTGACCCTCGGCAATATAGTTTTTGCTTATCCATTCCGCACCGCCTGTAATCGCCGCGTCAACGCTCGTCCAGCCCTGATTATACGCGTATCTTGAACCTCCGCCTATGGGGTCGTTGTCGTAAGCTCCTATTCCGAACAAATTATAGACGACTGTTCCGTCAACTTCAACGCCGCGGGCAAGCTCCGACATTCCGTTGCCCGATTCCAGACACGCGTGAACGGCAAGATAAATTTCACTCACGTCATATTTTTTTGCTGCTTCTGCAAAAACATTTCCTTTGCCCTCCAATACGCCCTTGCCTACAAGATAATTGTTAAGGGTTTGCGCGTCCGCGCCGTTTGAGCCGGAGAGCTTTAAAAACTGATAGATATTGTAATCGTTTGTGAAATTCTGCGGATTTGCGTATTCTCTTACGTCATTTACCGAAGCAGGGGAGGATTTTGTATTAAACACGGTAGGGCTTGCGTTCATTTGCGTTGATACAAGCTCGCCAAGCGCTATGTCATAATCTGTGTAAAACAGCGTTGGTTCTTCCGTTCGCTTTTCCCAAGTGTCAACTGTCACTTCGCATGACGCTTCAAAGCCGCCGTCAGCGGTTTTAGCTGTTATCATTGTTTTTCCGACGCCGCACGGAGTTACAACACCTTCTTCGTCAACTGATGCTATGGACACATCCTCAGACTGCCATTCAATATCCTTTATCGTTGCATCCTCAGGCTCAATGGCTGCCGTTAGAACGGCTGTTACAGGTTTGTCGGCATAGAACTGTAAGCTGTACTGCGAAAGCGTAACGCCTGTAACGCCCTTGACAACGCGTACGCGGCAGCGTTTTGAGATTTTTCCGCTTTTTGTCGTGATAATGGCGCTGCCCGATGTATTATGCGCGGTAATATTGCCGTTGCTGTCAATTGACGCAACCGCTTCATTATCTGATGAATACGTTATATTCCTGTCTGACGCGTTAAGGGGCATGACCTCGGCTGTAAGCTTAGCCGTTTGATTTTCGCTGTCTGAGTGGATAATAATGTCCTCCGTGTTAAGCTCTATAGCTTCCGCTTCTATTGTATCCCATGTGCAGACGTGCTTTATATATCCTTTGATTTTGCTGTTCTGTGTATCAACGGTGTAACCGGCATTTTCCTCAACGTCAACCGTGTACGCGCCGTAAGCGTGTATGCCGAATACTGCTGAAATCAGAACAAGCGCAAGTATTTTTTTCATTTCCATCACCGAGTTGATTATATAAGAAATAACACCGTTTGTCAATATACAAACGGTGTCAATCTATGGATTTTATGTTTATCTTACTTCCACGTCAGCAGGCAGAATAATTGCCATTACGATATAGGCTAATATGCCCGAGCCCGCAAAGCAGGCGATAAGTACGGCAGCGAGACGGACAAGCGACGGGTCGATATTAAAATACTCCGCAATTCCTCCGCAAACTCCGCAAATCATTTTGTTTGCTGTGCTTTTATACAGTCGTTTCATCATCATTTCCTCCTTCATAAAAATCATTGAAAAAATCTTCTATATCATTGTCAAAAAAGTCATCAAAATCGTCATCTCTGACTTTTTCGTTATGATGATATTCTATTTGTCCGCCCATGTTTTCAAACACTCTTAAAAAACTGCCGTTGGCGATTTTGCCGCCTATTACAAGAATTAGTCCGAGGGAAACGCATAGGGCGGAAATAATTCCGATAATTTTTGTTATTTTTAATCTCATAGTATTGCTCCTTAATCGGTTATTTTACGTATTATCCAGATACAAAGGCTTATCATAGCGCATATCAAAAGCCATGAAAGCAGTATTCCTGCGGCGAGCATAAGGAAGCCCAGACCGCATTGTATCAGTTTATCCGCCAAAATGGCGTGATTTAAAATTCCGGAAAGAATTACCGCGCCGCCGCCAATCCACGAGCCGAAGCTTACCGCGATTGCCGCGGTAATTATACCGAATACAATTACCGCTAAAATAAGCAGCGCGGGAAGCCAGACGGGAAGTGCAAAAACAGCGACAATTACCGCGATTATAATACCGGTATAACTGCGGGTTTTGACGGGAGTTTTCGGAGCTTCCTTAGGAGGTTCTTTCTGCATTTTTGTCTCGCAGTAATGTTTGGCTGCCGATGCGGGATTTCCCAATCTTGAGATAACTCCCTCGTCACTTTCCGAGCCTGTAAAAAAGCTGTTAAAATACTCTTCCGCTTTTTTTATCTCATCATAAGGTAAAAATCCAAGCTCACGCTTTATTGTCAAGATATATTCTTCTCTGTTCATTTTAAAGCACCTCTCCAAAATTGACAATAACATTTCCCATGCCGCACTTTATATCCATATTATATGAAGCGTTTGCGCTCTGAACATATCCTTCGCGCACATCATGTGAATTTAATGATATTCTGCCGAGCGCGACTTTGGTCGTTATATTGTATTCCTCGGTTTTATTCGTAAGCTTCAGTGATGTGTCTCCCATGCCGCACTGTATTTTTACATTTCCGTGCATTGACCCTGCGGCTGTAATTCTGCCGACACCGCACCGTATTTCCATATCAGTCGAATACAGACGCTGCGCCTCAATATTGCCGAGAGATACCTCGATTGTCATGCTGTACGCGGACAAGTCTTTTATAAGCAGATTTCCCGCACCGAGACGTATTCTTGCTCTTTCGGCTGTAAATCCCGAGGGGATGGTTATAACTACAGTCGAGGTGTCGGTCGGCGCTTCATGATTTTGACCGATTGAGCTTGAGCTTCCCGATATATGCCATACGCTGTTTGTTATTTCGCTTTTGAAGTTTTTGCCGCTTATATTGAACGCGTCGCCCGTTTGAATTACAAACATTCCTCCGCCGAGCCGTATGTCAAGCGACCGTATATCGGAGCAGGTCTGAACAGGAGAGGCGGGAATGTAGCTGTTATCGCGTTTTTTAAGAGCTTTAATCAGCAGTACTGCAATCAGAATCAATGCCGCTATCGGAAAAAGGGCTCTGATTATGCCGCCTGCGAGATTCAGAACAGGCACTCCGAAAGCTATCGCAAGCACTACGATAAGTACTATAAGCCATGTAGGACGTTTTGAAGAACTTGTGTTATTATAATTTATTACGGGCAGGGATTTGTTTTCGGGATTTTTTTCAAAGTAATCCTTTTTCAAGTCGTCTGCAACGCGCTTAGGAGAACCGAGCTCGTCTATTGCTGCTTGCTCGTCTTCGCTTTCGCTTATATATTCGTCATAATATTCAATTGCGTCCTCAGCCTCATCCGCAGGCAAAAATGAAAGCTCCTGCTTTAAGGCATCAAGAAATTCACGTTTAGTCATTATTATCAGTCCCTTCAATTATAGTATTTATTTCATAGCGATATTTATTCCATTCGCTGTGGTAGAGATTAAGCTGGCGCTTACCCCTGTCGGTAATAGTGTAGTACCGCCTGTTTCTGCCTGAAAATTCCTTATCATATATATTTAAACAGCCGTCCTTTTGCAGACGCCTTAGGACGGGATAGAGCGTCGACTCGGAAATTTCAAGCCTGTCTTTAAGTTCGCGAGTGATTTCATAACCGTAGGTGTCGCGCCGCTCTACAATTGAAAGCACAAGGGCATCCAAGATAGCGCCGTTTATATTAAAAATCATCTTCCGCTCCTCCTTATCCTGTATTATCAATAATACTATAGCACATATAATATTGTTTGTCAATATATATTTTAAAAAATATATTTTTCAGATAAAAAGGCAGCTTTCGCTGCCTTTTTGGGATAATATCAGATAATACGGATTATTGAAAATATTTATCTGTTACCAAATTAGCCGCCGTACAGCCTAACTGTTTGGCAATTATCATTAAAACTTTAAGTGAAATGTTTAACTGTCCGCTTTCTAATTTTTTTAGACGGTAAAGACTTATGCCGCAGTATTCGGCAAATTCGGCTTGCGTTTGATTTTTTGATTTTCTGCAATTGATTAGATTTTGTGATATAATGTTTTTTAGTTTTTCAAGCGATTCTGTTGATTTTTCCATAATCTTCCTCCTTATGAATGTGTTTATGTGAATGTAATATATACGCTTTTTAAGCGTAAATTCACGCAATAAAAAATGCGTGGCATAATCTACGCCACGCACAAAAACGCGGCTTAGAATGTTACCACACATTTCCATTATATAAAAACACTATCCAAAATAAATTCTGTCAAGCTAAAGCATTTTATATACAAAGCCTGCGTTTTTTACAAACCGCAAAACTTTAGCTTGCCCAAATAAGGATATTTATATATAAACATCCAAAAAAATTATATTAAAAAATAATGTTATATTAAATATAACGGAAATTGTGGTATGTATTCATTATATCACAGCGAAAAGGTTTTGTAAAGTAAATTTGACATTTGTCAGAAACGGTTGTATAATAAAAATGTCGGAGAAATCCGACATTAAAGGGTAAGATTGAAAACAGTGTAAAAGCTGGGCGGTTATGTTAGCCCCATTCCCACATTTTATGGTCGGGAAAGGAGGTGACAACTATGAAGAAATACATAATTAGAATTTTAATTTTAACTATTATATTTCTGGTAGTTTTTACTACGAAAGTAAAATAACCCCCAACCGCTAATATGAGGGTTATTTTATTAAATATAATCTTAATGTTGGCATAACCGTTTGAGGTCTTGCCTTTTTCTATTTATATTATATATCGATAAAAGGTCTTTGTCAATAGATTTTATAAAAATATCACTTTCACCCTTGACAAATATTATATCAATATTTTATCCATAAATCAACAATTATTTACCTGCCGCGCAAAAAAATATTTTTTACATATTGCAAATTGTTCAAACCTTTGTTATAATATACTTACAATAATAAACATAGAAAGAGGGTAATTCCAATGAAAATTGCTTTAATCAATGAAAACAGCCAG
>CAYUSE010000068.1:0-7689 GCA_964447095.1 uncultured Lachnospiraceae bacterium
TCTGCTGAATATTTCATACTATGTACTCCTTTCACAAAAAATCACTTCATTTCTTTTCAGAAGCTTTTATATCATTATATCATACATTTTTTATATCTGCAATATTTTTTGATTACAAATTTTGACACACTTTTTTGCCGAATTTTATGCTATTATCCGAATAAATGCTCCAACAGCGTTTTCGTGCCGATTAAAATCAAGACAATACCGCCGATAATTTCGGCTTTACTGCCGAGAATATCGCCGAATTTCCGCCCGATAAACATTCCCGCAAAAGAGAATACAAAAGCTACAATTCCTATTACCGCAGACGAAAAGATTATCGGCGCGCTTACCGCGGCAAGCGATACGCCCGCCGCCAGAGCGTCAATGCTTGTCGCTATCGCCATCAAAAACAGCGTTGTAAATTTCAGCGGATTTTTAGGGATTTCCTCCTCGTTCTTTAACGCCTCAACAATCATGCGTATTCCCAAAAACGCGAGAAGTCCGAACGCTATCCAGTGGTCGAATTTTTCTATATATGCCGCCGCAAAGGACGCGAGGAAATTGCCGATACACGGCATTATAAACTGAAACACACCGAAAAACAAGCCGACCTTCAGCGCGTCCGTTATTTTGAAATCGGGTACTACAAGTCCGTCCGTTACCGATACGGAAAACGCGTCCATGGCAAGAGCCGCCGCCAAAAATAAAAGTGATACTATTCCCATTTTCTTCCTCCTTAATTATACTACCCTGTTTCTTTTTTCTCCTCTTGCAAAAGCTTCTATATTTTCCGCAATTTCCTCCATGCACCGCACGCGCGCCTCATAAGCCGCCCATGCCATATGAGGAGTGAAAATCACGTTGTCCATACTTAAAAGCTTATTGTACGGGCTATCCGCGCCCATAGGTTCAACGCTGTAGACGTCAACGCCCAAAGCTCCGATTTGATTATTTATTACCGCGTCGGTAAGCGCGGTTTCGTCAGCCACTGCGCCTCTTGCGACATTTATTACAACCGCCGATTTTTTCATTTTAGCTATTTTATCCGCATTTATCAAATTCTTGGTTTCTGCTGTCAGAGGAGTATGTATTGAAATTATATCGGATTTTTCGCAAAGCTCGTCAAGTGAAACGCAATTATATTCGCTCTTAGGCGTCCGCGTATATGTAATTACCTCCGCGCCGAAAGTCTCAGCGGCTTCGGCAACTTTTTTACCGATATTTCCCATGCCTATAATTCCCCATGTCATACCGGCAATTTCATGGAATGCGGGTTTTAAATAATTATGTACACCGCTTTTTGTATATTTACCGCTTTTTACGTAATCATCATAGCTTTTAAGATGATTTACAAGAGAAAGCGCCATAGAAAACGTAATCTGAGCGACGGAATTTGTCGAATAGCCTTTGACATTACATACGGCTATATCATTTTTACGGCAGTAATCAAGATCAATATTGTCAAATCCTGTAGCCGTCACACAAATAAGCCGTAAATGCTCTGCATACGGCAAATTTGTTTCGTTAAGCTTAACCTTATTTAGTATTATAACCTCCGCGTCCTTTACGCGATCTTTTAGCTCAGATGGACTTGTTGTCGGATATATTTTTACATCTCCGAATTTGTCAAACATAGAAAGCTCAATATCATCGCCGAGCGTCTGCGCGTCAAGAATTACTATGTTCATACCTGTACCTCATACTGTAAATTTAGAAGCTTCTCCCACAAATCGGGGTGCGTCTTTTTCAGATTTATCGGCGTGAAATCACTGCCGACAAAGCCGTGGCACGTTTTCCCCGTTGACATCAGCTTCATCTCGGGCAGCTTATAGACCTCGTAATTAAACTCGCACCGCGCGACCGACAGCTTTACAAGACGGCAGGTTATCATGACCTCGTCCTCGTACTTCAGTCCATAGAGATATTTCGCGCCCGTTTCCGTAAGCGGGAGCATCACGCCCATTTTTTCCATCTCTGTATAGCTTATGCCGCTTTTTTTAATAAAATCCGTCCGCGCAGCCTCGAACCACGGATAGTACCGCGAATGATGAACTATTCCCATCATATCCGTTTCCGCGTATCGGACGGTTAAATATGTTTTGCTTGTGTATGACATAATTTTTACCTCTCACATCTGCCGTAAGTGCGTGTTATTTCCGCAATTTTTTTCGCTAACGTCTTTGTAAACGCTTTTCTTTCCGCGCGCCATTCCCAGTTTCCGCCGAGCGTGGACGGAATATTCATTCTCGCCTGCGAACCAAGCTCCAAATAATCCTGCATCTGAATTATCACCATATCGCCTACGCACGCAAATGCGGTTTTAATAAACTTCCACACCAAATCATGGTCGTCTTTGCCGTCAATATCAAGGAATTTACGGCAGAAATCCATTGTTTCCTTATCCATATCGTTCGCCCAGCCGATAATAGTATCGTTATCGTGCGTGCCTATGTAAACAACGCAGTTTTTATCGTAATTATACGGCAGGTAGTTGCTTTCTTCTCTCGGGTCAAACGCGAACTCCAAAACCTTCATTCCGGGGAAGCCCGACTCTGACAGCATTTGAAGTACAGAGGGCGTTAAAAATCCCAAATCCTCCGCAATAATCGGCATTTTTCCCATGCGGCTCTCAATAAAGCGGAAAAACTCAATTCCGGGACCTTCGCGCCACTCGCCGTGCTCGGCTGTTTTGTCGCCGTAAGGAATTGCATAATATCCGTCAAAGCCTCGGAAATGGTCGATACGCACCATGTCATAAAGCTCTGCCGATGCTTTCAAGCGGTCAATCCACCAATTATATCCAGTTTCCTTATGTCTGTCCCAATTATACAGCGGATTACCCCAAAGCTGACCCGTCGGCGAAAATCCGTCAGGCGGACATCCCGCAACAGCTCTTGGATTTAAGTTTTCATCAAGGTCAAACAAGTCGGGATACACCCAGACAGCGGCGCTGTCAAGCGCGACATAGATGGGAATATCGCCGATAATCTGAACTCCGCGCTCGTTTGCATACGTTTTAAGCTTATGCCACTGTTCAAAAAATTTGAACTGTAAAAATTCCCAAAACATCACGTCGTCCTCATGCGAGGAACGGAACAGCCAGAGCGCGTGCGAGTCGCGGTATTTTAAGCCATTATCCTCCCATTCAAGCCATGATTTTCCGTTATTTTCATTCTTTATACTCATGAAAAGCGCGTAATTTGAAATCCACATGTTATTTTCTTCAAGAAACAGATTGAATTTTGTCAAATCTGTTTTTTTGAAATTTTCAAACGCCTTTCTCAGCACAGGAAAACGCTTGTTATATAAGTTTTCATAATCTACTTTTGTTTTATCCTGTCCCCATTTTATATTTTTATAGTCGGATTTTTCAAGAAGCCCGTCCTCACAAAGCATATCCAAATCGATAAAATACGGGTTGCCCGCATGAGTTGAAAATGACTGATACGGAGAATCTCCGTAGCTTGTCGGGCAAATAGGCAAAATCTGCCAATACACCTGCTTTGCCTCCACCAAAAAATCAACAAACTTATACGCTTCTTTTCCCATTGTGCCTATTCCGTAGTCGGACGGCAGAGATGATATGTGCATTAAAATTCCGCTCGCGCGCATTATAATTCCCCCTTTTAATCAACAGCTTACTCTATTATACAACACCTCGCGTGAATTTTCAATAACCCGCAGCAAATTATTTCGCCGTGACCCTCTATTGCTTTTTCGACAAGTAGCCAAAAATGAAAACCCCGAGAGTTGCAGCTCCCGGGGGTTTCTTTTTATGGTATCTATATAATACTCCGTATTTATATATACTTCAAAATATCCGACGGCGCATCAACGATATAGTCCGCGCCCGCATTTTGAAGCTCTTTCCTGTCGCGGAAGCCCCACGTCACGCCGATTGTTGTCATTCCCGCGTTTTTGCCCGTGCGTATATCGACGTTCGTATCGCCCGCGAAAAAACATTCATCGGGCTTCACGCCGAACGCCTCCGTTATGCGGAGCGCGTTATACGGGTCGGGCTTTGTCGGACAGCCGTCGATAACGCCGCTGACAAAATCGAACGCGTCGCCGAAAATTGTTTTTACCACGTCATGCGCAACATTGTCGGGCTTATTTGAGCATACGGCGATTTTTATACCGCGCTTTTTAAGCTCTGCTATCAGCTCGCGTATGCCGTCGTAAGCATCGGTGTCATAAAGCGGGTCAGCCTCGTAATTTTCATCATACACACGGCAAACCTTATCAAAGTTCTCATCTGTATCCGCGTCAAATACATTGAGCATTCTATGTATCAGCTTTGTTCTGCCGTCGCCGACGTACTTTTTATAGTCCTCCGTCGGGATTGAGCCGAACCCGAATGTATTTAATGCTAAATTGCCAAAGTGCGCAATCGCGTTTATTGTATTTGTAAGCGTTCCGTCAAGGTCAAAAATAAATGCTTTCATATCTTTGCTCCTTTTTACCGTATTTCCACATCAGTAGGCAGAATAATCGCCATTATGATATACGCGAGCAAGCCCGAACCCGCAGAGCAGGCGAGAAGCACGGCGGCAAGGCGGATAAGCGACGGGTCGATATTAAAATACTCCGCTATTCCTCCGCATACTCCGCAAATCATTTTGTTTGTTGTACTTTTATACAGTCGTTTCATCATCATTTCCTCCTTCAAAAAAGTCCTCAAAAAAATCCTCCGTATCGTTATCGAAAAAGCCGTCAAAATCATCAAAATGATTATCTCCGTCTTTTTCGGGGTAACGGTATTCTATTTGTCCGCCCATGTTTTCAAACACTCTTAAAAAACTGCCGTTTGCAATTTTGCCGCATATTACAAGAATCAGCCCGAGGGAAACGCATACGGCGGAAATAATTCCGATAATTTTCGTTATTTTTAATCTCATAGCCGTTACCTCCTTTAGTCCGTTATTTTGCGTATTATCCATAGGCACAAGCTTATCAGCGCGCATATTAAAAGCCACGAAAGCAATATTCCCACGGCGAGCATAATAAAGCCCAAGCCGCATTGTATCAGCTTATCCGCTAAAACCGCATGCTTTAAAATTCCCGAGATAATCACAGCGCCGCCGCCAATCCATGAGCCGAAGCTTACCGCGATTGCCGCGACAATTATGCCGAACGCGAACGCCATTAAAACAAACAGCATAGGGAGCCATACGGGAAGCAGGAACACAGCCGCGATTACCGCGATTATAACGCCCGTGTAATTATGCGTTTTAACGGGCGGCTTTTTGGGCGGCGTTGGATTTTCCCGCTGCGGCTCCCTGCGTTTTTTCATCTCGCAGTAATGCTTCGCAGCCGCCGAGGGGTTTCCGAGTCTTGAAATAACCGCCTCGCTGCTTTCCGTTCCCGTGAAAAAGCTGTTAAAATACTCCTCCGCCTGTCTTACATCGTCATACGGCAAAAAGCCCAATTCTTTTTTTATTTCCAATATATACTCGTCTTTATCCATTTATATCACCTCGCCGAAATCTACCGTTACATTTCCCATACCGCATTTAATATCCATATTATATGAAGCGTTCGGGCTTTGAACATATCCTTCGCGCACATCATGCGAATTTAACGATATTCTGCCGAGCGCAACTTTTGTTGCGATATTGTATTCCTCGGTTTTGTTCGTAAGCTTTAGAAACGCGTCGCCCATACCGCACTGTATTTTTACATTGCCGTGCATAGAAGCCTCCGCCTTAATCCTGCCGACGCCGCACCGTATTTCCATATCGGTTGAATACAAACGCTGCGCCTCGATATTGCCGAGAGATACCTCGATTGTCATGCTGTACGCGGACAGGTCTTTTATAAGAAGATTACCCGCGCCGAGCCGTACTCTCGCCCGCTCGGCTGTAAATCCTTCGGGAACGGTTATAACCACCGTTGACGTGTCGGTCGGCGCTTCATGATTTTGACCGATAGAGCTTGAACTTCCCGATATATGCCATACGCCGTTTGTTATCTCGCTTTTGAAATTTCTGCCGCTTACATTAAACGCTCCGCCCGTCTGAATTACGAACATTCCACCGCCGAGCCTTATATCGAGCGACTTTATATCGGAACACGTTTCAACCGGCGTTGTTTCCGCCGCGATATTCTTATCCCGTCCTTTCAGGGATTTAATAAGCAATACCGCAATTAAAATCAATGCCGCTATAGGGAACAACGCCCTGATTATACCGCCCGCAAAATTCAGCAGGGGGATACCGAAGCCTATTGCAAGCACTATAATAAGCACTATAAGCCATGCCGGACGCTTCGAGCCTGTTTCCTTGTCATACCGTATAACAGGCAGGGATTTGTTTTCGGGATTTCTCGAACAGTAATCTCTTTTCACATCGTCCGCGACATTTTTCGGCGAACCGAGCTCATCTATCGCCTCCTGCTCGCTCTCGCTTTCGCTTATATATTCGTCGTAATATTCCACCGCGTCCTCTGCCTCGTCCTCGGGCAGGAACGAAAGCTCGCGCCTTAATTCGTCTAAAAATTCATGCTTAGTCATTATTTGTCAGCCCCCTTGATTATAGTATTTATCTCACTGCAATATTTATTCCATTCGCCGTCATAAAGACTAAGCTGACGCTTACCCCTGTCGGTAATGGTATAATACCGCCTGTTTCTGCCTGAAAATTCTTTATCGTAAATATTTAAACAGCCGTCCTTTTGCAATCTCCTTAAAACGGGATAGAGAGTAGATTCGGAAATATCCAGCCTGTCTTTAAGCTCTCGCGTAATCTCATAGCCGTAAGTATCGCATCTTCCGACTATAGACAGCACAAGCGCCTCTAAAAGCGCGCCGTTTATATTAAAAAGCATCATCAGCCCCTCCTTATCCTGTATTTTCAACAATACTATATCACATATAATATTGCTTGTCAATAGATATTTTAAAAAATATATTTTTTATGCAAAAAAGCAGCGCGAACGCTGCCCTTTGTGGATAATACTCAAATAATACAGATTATTGAAAATATTTATCCGTTACCAAATCAGCCGCCGTACAGCCTAACTGTTTGGCAATTATCATTAAAACTTTAAGTGAAGTGTTTAACTGTCCGCTTTCTAATTTTTTTAGACGATAAAGACTTATGCCGCAGTATTCGGCAAATTCGGCTTGTGTTTGATTTTTTGATTTTCTGCAATTGATTAGATTTTGCGATATAATGTTTTTTATTTTTTCGCGTGTATCTGTTGATTTTTCCATAATCTTCCTCCTTATGAATATGTTTATGTAAATGTAACACACGCACTTTTTAAGCGTAAAACGCACAATAAAAAATGCGCGGTATAAATCTACACCACGCACAAAAACGCGGCTTAGAATGCTACCACACATTTCCATTATATAAAAACACTATCCAAAATAAATTCTGTCAAGCTAAAGCATTTTATATACAAAGCCTGCGTTTTTTACAAACCGCAAAACTTTAGCTTGCCCAAATAAGGATATTTATATATAAACATCCAAAAAAATTATATTAAAAAATAATGTTATATTAAATATAACGGAAATTTGTGGTATGTATTCATTATATCAATATTTTATCCATAAATCAACAATTATTTACTTGCCGCGCAAAAAAATATTTTTTACATATTGCAAATTGTCCAAACCTTTGTTATAATATATTTACAATATTACATAGAAAGAGGGTAATTCCAATGAAAATTGCTTTAATCAATGAAAACAGCCAG
>CAYUSE010000069.1:0-7555 GCA_964447095.1 uncultured Lachnospiraceae bacterium
GGTGCAGGACATTCACCAATGGCATTTATCAAATGGTTGGACGGGCATAGGTTATCACTTCTTTGTGCGTAAAGACGGAAGTATTTACCGCGGCAGACCGATTTGGACGGTAGGCGCGCACGTGCAGGGCATGAACGACCGAAGCATTGGTATTTGTGCCGAGGGCGATTATCACAATAAAGATACAGTTATGCCTGAGGCACAGAAGAAAGCGATTAAGGAATTGCTGGAATATCTGAAAGGGCTTTATCCAAATGCAAAAGTTGCCGGACACCGTGAAATTGGCGACAGTAATTGCCCGGGACAGTATTATCCGCTTGAGGAAATGAAAAATTATGAAAGTGAGGCAGAAAAAATGCAGGAATTTAAGGATATAGAAGGTCATTATGCAGAAGAGCATATACAGAAGCTTCAAGCTATGGGTATTGTAAACGGAGATGAAAACGGTAATTTTCGCCCGAACGATACAATAACCCGAGCCGATGCGGCTATTATGGTTGCAAACGCCGTGCGGTACATTACTGGCAAATAGAAAATAAGACAGGAAAAATCACACCTTCGGGTGTGATTTTTTATTGACAACAGCGGTACTTTTTGGTAGAATTATTATGTATAAATTTGCAATTTTTATGAAAGGCTGCGGTGATATTTATGAATAGACCAAAGGTTGCCCTGATAATGGGTTCTGACTCGGATTTTGAGAAGCTAAAGGGCTGTATCTCAAAGTTAAAGGAATTTGAAATTGAAGTTGATGTGAACGTGATTTCCGCGCACAGAACGCCCGACATGGCGGCGGAGTTTGCGAAAAACGCGGAAAATAACGGGATTGAGGTTATAATCTGCGCGGCAGGCATGGCGGCGCACTTGGGCGGCGTTATCGCGGCGCATACGATTGTGCCCGTAATCGGTATTCCGATTAAATCAACGCTTGACGGCATGGACGCGCTTCTTGCGACCGTTCAGATGCCCCCCGGTATTCCCGTTGCGACGGTCGGTATAGATAACGGCGCAAACGCGGCAATTTTGGCGGCGCAGATTTTGGCGGTTAAATATGATTATCTGAAAAACGCGCTGAAAGCCGCAAAAACGAAAATGGTCGAGGGCGTTATGAAAAAGAACGAAAAAGTAAAGCAAATGGCGGCGGAGCTGTAAAAGGCTTCCCTCGGGGGAAGCTGTCAGACAAGCGAAGCGCAGACTGACTGATGAGGGTGAATAATCGGTAAATGTCCCTCATTCGTCATTTTGAGATAAATCTCAAAATGCCACCTTCCCCTCAAGGGGAAGGCTTAATGCCATCAAATTGACCATTTCACAAAGGAGGAGCAATATGAGGCAAAAATGTATAGCCGCAATAAAAACGGAACAAGAAAACATAAACAAAGAATTTCCCAAATATGAAAATCTGACAGATGATATATTTGAAAAAATAACAGATTTTGCAAATGAGGATTTTGACGGTATAACTGACAACAAAAGATTTAGATGTTTTTTGGATTTGTGCAAAAATATTCTGACAACTGCGTTTGAGCAGGACGCACAAAAATCGTATTTGAGAATGGTTTTTAAAGCACTGAAAAATGAGGATATTTCAAAATATTTTTCTTATATTATTCAATCAAATGCGGAGCAAATGAAAGTTATAACAGACGGATTAGTTATTAGATGCACATATTCTTGGCAATGGATGGTTCCCTATGATAAAGAACGAATGTTAGCTGAGTTTTTAAAATATTTAGATAATTGTATATGAATTAAATAAAAAGGAGATATAACAATGAGTGAAAATGCGTACAAAAAGGCTGGCGTAGACGTTGAGGCGGGCTACGAGTCGGTAAGGTTAATCAAGGATGACGTTAAGAAAACGGCAATCGATGGAGTTCTGGGCACAATAGGCGGCTTCGGCGGTCTGTTCGAAATTCCGAAGGGCTACGAGAACCCCGTGCTTGTTTCGGGCACGGACGGCGTGGGAACAAAGATAAAAATTGCGTTTTTAATGGACAAGCACGACACAATCGGTCAGGACTGTGTTGCAATGTGCGTAAACGACATTGCATGCTCGGGCGCAAAACCGCTGTTTTTCCTTGACTATCTTGCAATCGGAAAGAATTATCCCGAAAAGGTTGCAAAAATCGTTAAGGGCGTTGCGGACGGCTGCGTTTTGGCAGGCTGCGCGCTTGTGGGCGGCGAGACTGCGGAGCACCCCGACCTTATGCCCGAGGACGAGTATGATTTGGGCGGTTTCAGCGTGGGAATAGTTGAAAAGAGCAAGATTACTGACGGCGAGAAAGCGTCGGAGGGCAATGTGCTTATCGGTATCGCGTCAAGCGGCGTTCATTCAAACGGCTATTCACTAGTTAGAAGCGTTTTCGGGCTTAATAAAAGCGACAGAAAAGCGAAAAAGGTTCTTAATACATATTCTGAGGAGCTGGGCAAAACAATCGGCGAGGAGCTTCTCACTCCGACAAGAATTTATGTTAAACCGCTCTTAAAACTCATTGACGAGGTCGGTATTAACACCGTTTCGCACATCACGGGCGGCGGCTTTATCGAAAATGTTCCGCGTATGCTCCCCGACGGCTTAAAGGCGGTTATTAAAAAGGGTACATGGGAAGTTTTGCCGATATTTAATTTAATGCAGAAAAAAGCCGATATTCCCGAGCGTGATATGTATAATACGTTTAATATGGGCTTGGGTATGGTTGTCGCAGTTGACGCGGATAAGGCAGACGCAGCGGTTAAATGCTTAGAGAGCGCAGGCGAAAAGGCGTATGTAATCGGTGAATTGGTTAAGGGCGAAAAGGGCGTTGAGATTGTATAAAAGGCTTCCCTTGGGGGAAGCTGTCAGGCAAGCGAAGTGCAGACTGACTGATGAGGGTTAATGGGCGAAAATATCCCTCATCCGTCATTTTGTTTCACAAAATGCCACCTTCCTTCCCCTTGGGGGAAGGCATAAAAGAAGGGAAGTAATTCAATGAAAAATATCGGAGTTTTAATTTCGGGCGGCGGCACGAATTTGCAGGCGCTTATTGACGCTCAGGGGAGTGTGCTGAAATCGGGTAAAATTGTGTGCGTATGCTCGAACAGCGCAAGCGCATACGGTTTGGAGCGTGCGAAAAAAGCAGGTATTCCCACGAAGATTATCCGCAAAAACGCTGACTGCGGCGGCGATATAGACGAGTTCAGCCGTCGGATTTGCACTTATATGAAGGAAATGAAGGTTGACATTATCGTGCTCGCAGGCTTTATGGCGATTTTTGGCGGCGAGCTCCTAAAGGAGTATGCAAATAGGATTATTAATATTCACCCGTCGCTTATTCCGTCGTTTTGCGGCGACGGGTTTTATGGGCTGAAAGTGCATGAGAAAGCGTTGGAATACGGCGTTAAGGTCACGGGCGCGACGGCGCATTTGGTGAACGAGGTCGTGGACGGCGGTAAGATTTTAATGCAGAAAGCCGTGTATGTAGAGGACGGCGACACACCCGAGGTATTGCAAAAGCGTGTTATGCGTGAGGCGGAATGGATAATATTACCGCAGGCGGTTGAGTTAGTGTGTGCAGGTGAGATATGAATAAGATAAAGAATAGTATTTTGTGGATACTGTGCATACTTAATTATATATCGTATTTACTTATGTTGGCTGGTTTTGGAATAAATACGCCAAACATAAAGTTAAATCAAGTATTATCTTACGGCGGAATGTGGTCACTGTTATATTCAACTTTTATATCAGGTATTGCTACTGTAGCAGGTATTATTATTTTAATAGTAAGATTGATAAAAAACAGACATCTTTCGATAAATAATTGGATTTTACTTGTGATGTTCACTATATACATATTTGCATGTATACCTTTAGGATATATGTGGTGGGCTATATGTGTTTATGGATAATGAAAAATAACAGGAGGAATAAACATGAAAAAATTAGACATTTATGAGGAATTAAAGGCGAACGCATACCCGGGACGCGGAATTGTAATCGGAAAATCGGCGGACGGCAAAAGTGCGGTTACTGCGTATTTTATCATGGGCAGAAGCGTAAACAGCCGTAACCGTGTGTTTGTTGAGGACGGCGACGGTATCAGAACGCAGGCGTTTGACCCGTCAAAGCTTGAAGACCCGCACCTGATTATTTACGCGCCTGTCCGCGTACTTGGCAACAAGACAATCGTGACAAACGGCGACCAGACCGACACAATTTACGAGCTGATGAACCAGCAGATGACGTTTGAGCAGTCTTTGCGCACACGTGAGTTTGAGGACGACGCGCCAAACTACACACCGAGAATTTCGGGTATAATTAAGGCGGATAACGGCAAAATGAATTACGCAATGTCGATTTTAAAGAGCGCGAACGGCAACCCCGATTCGTGTCAGCGGTTCACATTTTCATATAAGAACCCGATTGACGGCGAGGGACATTTTATTCACACATATATGGGCGACGGCAATCCGTTGCCGTCGTTTGAGGGCGAGCCGAAGCTGGTCGGTATTCCCAATGATATTGACGAGTTCACAAACGGTCTTTGGAATGCGCTTAACGAGGACAATAAGGTGTCGCTGTTCGTCAGATTTATCGATCTTGCGACAGGCAAAACACAGACAAAGATTGTGAATAAGAATAACTAAGAAAGGGACGATAAAAATGAATGAAATGCAATTAAAGTACGGCTGTAATCCGAACCAAAAGCCGTCGAGAGTATTTATGGAGCAGGGCGATTTGCCATTTGAGGTGCTTTGCGGAAAGCCTGGGTACATAAATCTGCTTGATGCGCTCAACGGCTGGCAGTTGGTAAAGGAGCTTAAAAAAGCTACGGGACTTCCTGCGGCGACATCGTTTAAGCACGTATCGCCCGCAGGCGCGGCAGTTGGTTTGCCGCTTAGTGACACGCTAAAAAAAATCTATTTTGTTGACGACGTGGAACTGACACCGCTTGCGAACGCATACGCGAGAGCGCGCGGCGCGGACAGAATGTCCTCGTTCGGCGATTTTATCGCGCTAAGTGACGAGTGCGACAAGGCAACGGCGCTACTTATTAAAAAAGAGGTGTCGGACGGCGTAATCGCGCCCGCATACAGTGACGAAGCCCTTGAAATTTTAAAGGCAAAGAAAAACGGAAATTATAACATTATTAAAATTGACCCGAATTATGTTCCTGCCGAAATTGAGCGCAAGCAGGTTTACGGCGTGATGTTTGAGCAGGGCAGAAACGAGCTTGACATCAATGACGAGCTTTTATCAAACGTTGTTACAGATAACAAAACCCTATCGGACGAGGCTAAGCGTAACTTGAAAATTGCGCTTATTACATTAAAATACACGCAGTCAAATTCCGTCTGCTACGTCAAGGACGGACAGGCTATCGGTATCGGCGCAGGTCAGCAGTCGAGAATACACTGTACGCGTCTTGCAGGCAATAAGGCGGATATTTGGTGGTTAAGACAAGCACCGCAGGTATTGAATTTGCAGTTTGTGGACGGAATAAAGCGCGCGGACAGAGACAATGCGATTGACGTGTACATCAGCGACGAGTATATGGACGTGCTTGCGGACGGCGTATGGGAAAAGACGTTTAAGGTAAAGCCGCCTGTATTCACGAAAGAGGAACAAAAGGCATGGCTTAGCAAGAATACAGATGTTGCGCTTGGCTCGGACGCGTTCTTCCCGTTCGGTGATAATATTGAACGCGCGAAAAAATCGGGTGTTACTGTAATCGCACAGCCCGGTGGTTCAATCAGGGACGATAATGTAATTGAAACATGTAACAAGTACGGAATGACTATGAGTTTCACGGGAATACGCCTGTTCCACCACTAATATGAAAAAGATACTTGAAACAGACCGCCTGTTTCTGCGTGAAATGGAGCAGTCCGATTTTGCGGATTTGTGCGAGATTTTACAGGACGAGGAAACCATGTACGCCTACGAGCACGCGTTTTCGAACGAGGAGGCACGGGAGTGGCTCGACAGGCAGTTAAACCGCTATAAAAATGACGGCTTTGGCTTATGGGCGGTAATAGATAAGTCAAGCGGCGAGTTTCTCGGTCAGTGCGGTATAACGCGGCAGGATATAGGCGGCGAAATCGTGCCCGAAATCGGGTACTTGTTTAAACGTAAATATTGGCATAAGGGCTATGCTGCGGAAGCGGCGCAAGGCTGTAAAAAGTATGCGTTTGACACGCTCGGGTTTGACAGGGTGTATTCGATTATCCGCGATAACAATTACTCGTCTCAAAAAGTTGCCGAGCGTAACGGCATGGCGGTTGTAAAAACATTTGTAAAACACTATTATAATATGGATATGCCGCATCTGGTGTATTGTGTGGAAAGGAACTAATATGAAGCATTTGAACATGATAAGAATAGTTCTTTTAATAGTAATGACGGCAATTATGGGTATAACAAAAGCTAATAATATGAGTGCAAGTATGATACTGCCTGATAATTTCAGGACTGTATGGATAATATGCTTTGCGCTGATTTGCGCAATTACTTGTATTGAAAAGCGTAAGATGAATAAAATTAAGCAGTTTTATTGTTGGATGGCATTTATGATATTAGGAGTCATTGGTGCTATTGCTATAATTATATAAAAACGGAGGTCAGAATTATGAAAATTTTAGTAATAGGCAGCGGCGGACGCGAGCACGCTATTGTATGGAAAATCGCGCAGTCGCCGAGGGTTGAAAAAATCTACTGCGCGCCCGGCAACGGCGGTATAGCGGAATTGGCGGAGTGCGTGGACATTAACGTAATGGACAAGGAAAAAATGGTTGCGTTCGCAAAGGACAACGCGATTGACCTCGTAATGGTCGCGCCCGATGACCCATTGGTTGACGGCATGGTTGACGCAATGGAGGCGGCGGGAATACGCGCCTTTGGTCCGCGCGCGAACGCGGCGATAATTGAGGGCAGCAAGGCTTTTTCAAAGGAATTGATGAAAAAGTACAATATCCCGACAGCAGGCTATGAGGTCTTTACCGACAGCGCGTCGGCGATTGAATACGTTAAAAAAGGCACTTTTCCGACAGTCATTAAGGCTGACGGGCTTGCATTGGGCAAGGGTGTTATAATCGCGCAGAATTTGGCGGAGGCGGAAGAAGCAATCCGCGATATGATCGACGGCGGCAAGTTCGGCAAGAGCGGCGCGCGCGTGGTTATCGAGGAATTTCTGACGGGCCCCGAGGTCAGCGTGCTTGCGTTTACGGACGGAAAGACCGTTAAGCCTATGGTGTCGGCGCAAGACCACAAGCGCGCTTATGACAATGACGAGGGACTTAACACAGGCGGCATGGGTACGTTCTCGCCGAGCCGTTTGTATGACGACGCAAAGGCAAAGGAGTGCATGGAAAACATATTCCTGCCGACAATAAAAGCTATGAATGCCGAGGGCAGACCGTTTAAGGGCGTGCTGTATTTCGGGCTGATGATGACAAAGCAGGGCGTTAAGGTAATCGAGTACAACTGCCGTTTCGGCGACCCTGAAACGCAGGTGGTACTGCCGAGATTAAAGACAGATTTGGTTGACATCATGGAGGCGGTTATTGACGAGCG
>CAYUSE010000070.1:0-4324 GCA_964447095.1 uncultured Lachnospiraceae bacterium
GAGGCTGATTACAGAGAAGTAGACAACGACAATAAATAATTTCCATGAACACAAAGGGACTGAGGGCGGACGAAAGTCCGCCCTTTATGATATATTTTCCTTTACAAACTTAATAAACTATAGTATAATAACTTTGGTAGGTGAGAATATTGGCAGAAAAAAGAGATTATTATGAGGTACTCGGCGTTTCAAAGGGCGCGTCGGACGACGAAATAAAAAAAGCGTTCAGACAGCAAAGTAAAAAATACCACCCCGATTTAAATCCGGGTAACAAAGAAGCCGAGGAAAAATTCAAGGAAGTAAACGAAGCGTATCAGGTGCTTTCCGACCCCGATAAAAAGGCGAAGTATGACCAATTCGGTCACGCAGGCGTAGACCCGAACTTCGGCGCGGGCGCGGGCGGCGGCTTTAACGGCGCGGGCTTTGACTTCGGAGATATTTTCGGCGATATATTCGGCGGCTTCGGAGGCTTTGGCGGAGGCAGCCGCAGAAACGGGCCAAGACGCGGAAATGATTTAAGGCAGGTCGTTGATATAAGCTTTGAGGAAGCGGCGTTCGGCTGCAAAAAGACCATAAATCTTACCAAACAGGAAAAGTGCGATACTTGTAAAGGTACGGGCGCGAAGCCCGGCACAACTCCGGAAACCTGTCCTCACTGTAACGGAACAGGTCAAATTCAGACTCAGCAGCGTACAATTTTGGGATACATGACGAATGTTACAACGTGTCCTCAGTGTAAGGGCTCGGGTAAAATTATAAAAGAACCGTGCCGCGACTGCCGCGGAACGGGCAAGGTCAGAAAATCAAAGACGATTGAAATTAACATACCCGCGGGAATTGACAACGGTCAGACAATGCAGCTTTCGGGTCAGGGCGAACCGGGCGATAGAGGCGGAGTGAACGGAGATTTACTTATTACAATACGCGTAAGACCGCACCCAATATTCACGCGCGACGGCAACAACGTATATATTGATATGCCGATTACATTCGTTCAGGCGGCATTGGGCGCGACGCTCAAAGTCCCGACGCTTGACGGTGCGGTTGAATATGACATTCCCGAGGGAACGCAGTCGGGAACGCGGTTCAGACTTAAAGGCAAGGGTATACCGTATATCCGCAGCAAGAGCCGCGGTGACCAGTACGTTACGGTAAATGTCGAAGTGCCGAAAAATCTGACGGCAAAGCAAAAAGAGATTTTGAAAGAATTTGACGAGGACAAAAACTATAAGCAAAGAAAATCTTTCGCAGATAAAATGAAAGATTTTCTCAAATAACATATATGGAGGACAATAATGAACCCGAATATTTATGAGTATTCAAAAATGACAAAGGAGCAGCGCGATTTTATCATGAAGCGCGCCGAGCTTGACATAACGGAGCAAATGAAAATCGCAAAAGAGGTGTCGGACGACATCAGAGCGCGCGGCGACAAGGCGGTGCTTGAATATACAGCGAAATTCGACCATGTTGAACTGACGGCTGACAGAATGAAAGTAACGCCCGAGGAGATAGAAACGGGCTACACAAGGCTTGACAAGGAAACGCGTGAAGCTATCGAATACGCGTATAAAAACATATACGATTTCCACGAGAAACAGTTACCCGAGGAAATGTGGTTTACAATGGTTGACGACGGGCTTATGGTAGGCGAGAAAACAACGCCTATCGTTGACGTTTGCCTGTACGTTCCGCACGGAAAGGGAAGCTTCCCTTCGGTAATGTGTATGTTGGGCATTCCGGCAGTTGTTGCGAAAGTTCCGAAAATTGTTGTTGTAACGCCCCCGAACGAAAAAGGCGAGGTTGACGACGCGATTTTGGCAGCGGCGAAAATTATTGGCATAACCGAAATTTACAAGGTCGGCGGTATTCAGGCGGTTGCGGCTGTCGCTTACGGCACAGAAACAATCCCAAAGTGCCATAAAATTATAGGTCCGGGTAACAGCTATGCGACGGCGGCAAAACGTGTGCTTGCAAATCATATTGATACGGGACTTCCCGCAGGCCCGAGCGAAATAATTGTTCTTGCCGACGAAAAAGCAGACCCCGAAAAGGTCGCGCTCGACTGGATGATTGAGGCGGAGCACGGCCCTGACAGCGCGGCACTCTTAGTAACGCACTCGCGCGAATTGGTTGAAAAGGCAATCCCTATCGTAAACCGTCAGCTTGAAAAAATATCGCAAAAGCGCAAGGAATTTATTGAAACGAATTTAACCACCTACGGCGGCGTAATCTTAACAAATTCATTGGAGGAGTCCATTGACTTTGTAAACGAATACGCTCCGGAACACATGGAGGTAATGACGGAAAAGCCGTTTGACGTACTGCCGAAAATCAAGAACGCGGGCGAGATTTTGCTCGGCGATTACACGCCTGTAACGCTTTGCAACTTTGTGTTGGGTCCCAATGCAATTTTGCCGACAGGCGGCTTTGCAAAGACGTTTTCATCCGTCAGCGTGCAGGATTTCTTAAAGCGTTCGTCAGTCGGATACGCGTCAAAGGACGGATTTGAAAAAGTCCGCGGCTATGCGTATAAATTCGCGCAGATTGAGGGATTTGATACTCACGGTCTTGCCGTAAAGGAAAGGAAATAACATGGAAAAAGTAACTGTAACGAGGAAAACAACGGAATCGAAAATGTCTGTAACGCTTGATTTTTCGCCGCTAAAGACGGATTACCGCGAAAAAATCAACACGGGAATTACGTTCTTAAATCACATGATTGAACATATCGCGTGGCGCGGCGGCTTTAATATTGAGATTGGCGTTAAGCTTGATAAATTCACACTTACCCATGTGATTGCCGAGGATTTGGGTATTGCGCTCGGTAAGGCGGCGCGGGAATATGTCTTTAAAACGGACGGAACGGCAGGCTACGGCGACGGTATAGGCATAATTGACGAGGCAATGGCGCAGTGTGCGATAAGCTTTGAGGAGCGCGCCTATATTGATATTGATTATCACGGAATTGAGCTTTCGGAAAAAGTCGAGGGAATGGATACCGAGGACTTGGAAACCTTCCTTGAGGGCTTTGTTCAGGGCGCAATGTGCACCATGCACATTGACTTACTGAAAGGTCATAACGGACATCATATCTGGGAAGCGGTTTACCGCGCAGTCGGAACGGCTCTGAGCAGAGCGTTTGCGGTGTCGGAGGAAAGAAAGGGCAAAACCTCGGGCGTTGCGGGTAAAATCGAATGGACGGTAGAATAATCAATAAAGCAGAATAGGGACACTAAAATTGTTTTAGTGTCCCTATGTTGGATAAAGGGGACACTAAAATGAAGCTTGCAAAATTTCTTGATAAATACGACACGGTGATTTTTGATATGGACGGCGTTATAACAAGCGAAAATACTTATTGGGACTGCGCTGCGCTTACCGTATGGGAATATTTGAAATGGAACAGGGACGGCTCAAAAAGTATTGATACCGAATGGGCGGAGCAGAATATAAAGGAAATCCGCACGCGTGTGTTTTACGGCGACAGACTTATAAGCGTGTTAAAGGGCAAAGGCGTAAATTCCAACTGGGATTTGGGTTATGTGGTTGTGTTATTGGCGTGGATTTGCGGCGGAAAGGAATATGACGGTGATTTTTCGGATATTTTGAAAATGGCGGAAAATCTGCCCGACAATATTCTTGACGCATACAATTATCTGGCAAAGCAAGCGTCGGAAAAAACGGGCTTTGATTACGGTTGGATGCGCCGAAACGAGCTTATGTGGCAGACGATGGTCGGGATTTTTCAGGAATGGTATGTCGGCGACGAGTTAAACGGTAGGACGTCAATGCACGGCAAAAAGAGCGGTCTTATAAACAACGAACAGCCGATTGTCGATAAGGACAGGCTTTGCAAAATGCTTTGTCTGCTCAGCGAAAACAAGCGTGTCTGCACGGGTACGGGCAGACCGTATTCGGAGATGACACGCCCGCTCGACGCGTGGGATATAAAGAAATATTTTGCGCCCGACGGGCTTTGCAATTACGACCACGTCGTGGCGGCGGAAAAGGAGCTAAACAATAACGCGCTCACGAAGCCGCACCCGTATATGTTCTTAAAAGCGCTTTACGGCACGGATTATGACGATAAAAAGCTCGTATCGGGCGGCTATGATAAAAGTAAAATCAAAACAACGCTTGTTGTCGGCGACGCGGGTGCGGATATTTTGGCAGCTCATGCAATGGGCGCGGATTTCTGCGCTGTGCTCACGGGCATAAACGGCGAAAAGGCGCGCGGATATTTTGAGGAACAGCAATCGGAATACATATTAAACAGCGTGCTGGATTTTTTGGAGGAAGAGTAAATGGAAAAGAAAATTAC
>CAYUSE010000070.1:4424-7384 GCA_964447095.1 uncultured Lachnospiraceae bacterium
GCGGAAATATATTTTGAAAACGGAAAAATGCGTATGAAAAACGCGCTGTCGGCGGATTTGGGACAGAAATCAAATTTTGTGTACTGGTGTCCCGTGGATTTCCCGTCCGACATAATGATTGAATGGGATTTCCGCCCGATAGAAGAGCCGGGGCTTGCTATAATGTTCTTTTCCGCAAAGGGCGTGAACGGCGAGGATTTGTTTGACGAAAAACTACAGCCGCGCGACGGTCAGTATAATTTGTACCATTCGGGCGACATTAACGCGTATCATATCTCATATTTCCGCAGAAAATGGGAAGAGGAACGCGCGTTTCACACCTGCAATCTGCGCAAAAGCAAGGGATTTTTCCTTGTGACGCAGGGCGCAGACCCAATCCCGAACTGCGACGACGCAAAGGAAAGCTATCATATCCGCGTCACGAAAAAGGACGGAAAAATCGAATTTGCAATAGATGATTTAACAGTATTCTCGTGGCAGGACGACGGAAAGGAATACGGAGAAGTCCTCGGCGGCGGCAAAATCGGCTTTAGACAAATGGCGCCTATGATAGGCGAATACAGCAATTTGAAGGTGTATGAGATTTAGGAGGAAATAATGGAAAATAACAACAAGGCGTTTAAGGTACTGGAATTTGACAAAATCCTCGAACGCTTATCGGCATATACGGACAGCGAAACGGTTAAAAAACGGATAAAGGAAATAACCCCGTTTACGGAGCTTGACGCGGCAAAACAGGCGCAGCGCGAAACAACCGAGGCTATGATTACGTCATTGAAGCTTGGCGCGCCGCCTGTTAATCTTTCGGTTGAAAACGTAATTCCTGCCGTAAAGCGCGCGGAAATGGAGGGTGCGCTGCACGTAAAGGAACTGCTTGATATTTCGCGCCTTTTATATGTCGCAAGACGAATGAAGTCATATTTGTCGGAGGCGGCGGAGGAATGTGCAAAATTACATGAAATTGAGGAAAATATAATCACGGCGAAAACACTGGAGGACAAAATAAATTCGTGTATTGTTTCGGAAAACGAAATTGCAGACGACGCGTCCCCGGAGCTTAACACAATCCGCCGAAAAATCCGCAGCCTTAACGGCAGAATTAAAGAAACTCTCAACAACATGGTTCACTCCGCGCATTATAAAAAGTTTTTACAAGACCCTATTGTAACAATGCGCTCTGACCGCTATGTAATTCCTGTTAAAAGCGAATATAAAAGCGAGGTTGCGGGCATTGTCCACGACACGTCCGCAAGCGGCGCGACGCTTTTTATCGAGCCTATGAGCGTTGTGAACAACAACAACGAAATACGGGATTTGCACAATAAAGAGCAAATAGAAATTGAGCGGATTTTAATGGAATTGAGCGCGGCGGTGTGTGAAAACAGTCACGCCGTGTTTGTCGATTACGAAAATATTACGGAGCTTGATTTTATCTTCTGCAAGGGTAAATTATCGCTTGACATGAACGCAAATGAGCCGATTTTAAACGGCAAGGGAATTATAAAGTATAAAAAGGCGCGTCACCCGTTGATTGACAATGAAAAGGTTGTCGCAAACGATATATTTTTGGGCGGCGATTTTGACACGCTTGTTGTGACAGGTCCGAACACGGGCGGTAAAACCGTCACGCTTAAAACAATCGGACTGTTTTCGCTTATGGCGGCGTCGGGACTGCATATTCCCGCGCAGGAGAACAGCGAGGCGGCGGTGTTTGAAAGTGTGTTCGCCGATATAGGAGATGAACAGTCTATTGAGCAAAGTTTATCGACATTCTCATCTCACATGGTAAATATTGTAAATATATTGGAAAGCGTCGCGCCAAATACGCTCGCGCTTTTTGACGAGCTCGGCGCGGGAACAGACCCGACGGAGGGCGCGGCGCTTGCGATTTCCATACTGGAATTTCTGCGCGCGAGGGGCGTAAAGACCGTTGCGACAACGCATTACAGTGAGTTGAAGCTGTTCGCGCTGTCAACGGACGGCGTGGAAAACGCGTCGTGCGAGTTTGACGTTTCGAGCTTACAGCCGACGTATAAGCTGTTAATCGGCGTACCGGGAAAATCGAACGCGTTCGCGATTTCAAGACGGCTCGGTCTTGACGAGCGCGTAATTGACAGGGCGAACGACATTTTGTCGGACGAGGACGTAAAATTTGAGGACGTAATCACGGAATTGGAGCAAAACCGCGCGAAAGCGCGAAGCGAAGCCGACGAGGTGTCGCGCATGAAACGCGAGCTGACGGATTTAAGAAAACAGGTCGAAAAGGACAGAATAAAGCTAAAGGAGAACAAGTCGCGCGTAATGGAAGAGGCGCACCGCGAGGCGAAAATAATCGTCATGGACGCAAAAGAGGAGGCAAATTCCATAATACGCGATTTGGAAAAAATGCGTCAGCAGGGCATAAAATCGGGCGGCGATTTGAATGCAAAAACCTCAAAAATAAGAAGCAGTCTGAAACAGAAAGAGGAAAGCATAGACAAGAAAATGGCGCGCGCCTCAAAGCCGAAGAAAACTTATGTCGAGCCGCCTAAGGACTTAAAGCCCGGCGCGTCGGTCAAAATCCTTGACATGAACCAGGAGGCGACAGTGTTAAAAGCTCCCGACAAGGACGGAAACGTCCGCGTTCAGGCGGGAATAATCAAAATGGACGTGCATATAACGAATTTGCGGAAAATCGAGGAAAGCAAATCAAAGGAAATGGCGGACAATTACGCGAAAAGCACGCGCGTGTATGAAAGTAAAACGAAAAATGTATCAACCGGGGTTGACGTGCGGGGTCAGAGCTTGGAGGAGGCGTGGGACAACGTCGGGAAATTCCTTGACGACTGCTATCTCGCGGGTATTTCGCCCGTGAATATTATTCACGGCAAGGGCACTGGTGTTTTGCGCAAGGGCATACAGGAGAATTTGAGAAAGCACAGATATGTTAAATCATACCGTAACGGCAAGTACGGCGAGGG
>CAYUSE010000071.1:0-7326 GCA_964447095.1 uncultured Lachnospiraceae bacterium
TAACCTTACGGGCAATTTTCTGCGCTTCCTCTGTAGGAATAATCTGTGTGCCTGTGTCCGAGTCATTAAGACCGCAATAGAGCGAATACGCTACGGGGACACCGCTTTCACCATTTGTTTTGTTCGCCGTACAGCCGGCTAAAGCGCAAACAGACATAACAGCTGTGAGTAAAGTAACAATAATTTTTTTCATAAAAACTCCTCCTTGTTTCTTTAATCAGATTGCAGTCAAATTGTAATTTGCTACAGTCTGATTATTTTATTTACATAATTTTAACACAATTACTCCAAAAAAGCAATATCCATAGCGAAAATAGCTCATTTTTGAAGATAAATCAAAACGGAAGATGCGTTTTGCATCTTCCGTTATTTTTATTCATTTGCCGGTGTTGTGATATAGCTGAAAAATTCCTCATTGGTATAGGTCTTTTCCACCGTTACCTCTGCGCCGTTTTTCAGGATAAATTCAGACAAACCGTATTCCGTACCGTTATCCGCCCAATCGTAGGTGTAGCCCAGTCCAGTCCACGGATAGCGGTGAGGGGTATAGGAATATTCCGCATTTCCCTCAAACCATGTCTTGTGTTCCTCGGTTACATTTGCGGGAAAGTCGAGCTGTGATGCGGTATCGTCAATCTCACTGTCTCTTGACGGGCGATAGAGGTCTTCAGGCTTTACCCGCAGTACGGAAAAATGAGTTTTGCCGTCCTGAGGCGGCAAACCGATAAGCTGCTGCATACGAAGCTCCATATCCTCCGCCATGCCGTTTTCCTGTCCCCATGCGTAAACCTCTTCCTCGGTAAACACCCACACATCGCCGTAGCTGATTGTAATGTCCTTTCCCGTCACATAGGTTTCGGGATATTTGTTCCATGTGCATACCAACACGCTGTCGGCTGAAATATCAATCGCCTTTAGCGGCATCAGCTCACTTTCTTCCGCAACCGATGCGTCAATAATAGCATTGTGGTACAGGTGCAGATTATCGCACAGTTCCACGCTGTCCTTCGGTATATAAGTCACACCGTCCTCTATGTAGGCTTCCTTGCTGATGTCAAACGCGCCTTCGTCAACTGTGATTTTGCCGCTGCCGTCCTGAAACGAAATCTGATAATCTCCGATATTGACAAACGCCGTGTCAGGCGTTTGTGCAAACCACGAAACCTTATATCCCATGCCCTCAAAGGTTTTCCGAAGCGGAATGTATTCCGCGTCCGCCGCAAAAGCTGTAAATGCGGAAATCATCATACACAACACCGAAAATAATGCGGTCAATTTCTTTTTCATTAAATTTCCTCCTTTTAACTTTTCACTGTTTTCTAATTTGTCTGCCGATAGATTATATCACATAAAGAGCAAAAAAAACAATCCTTTCAGACTGTTTTCTGCGTTTTGCACAAATAATTATTTTACCAAAGTTTCAGCGTTAGCGGAGAAAGCACCTTTGATTTGCCTATTGGCTGTACTCAAATTGCTTCTAAGGTAATGGCGGCTAACCGTCCGATTTTCATCGTTTTCAATTTTGCTTGGCTTTAGTATATCATAAGGAACATATTTTGTCAATTTTTGAAAATATCAGGCACGCAAAGAAAATATTAAAGAATAAGTTTTTTCTTCTTTAATATTACATATTTTTTACCTCTAATCAATCAACTTTTAGCAAATCAGAAACCGTACAGCCAATATATGCGCTTATGTTTTGCAGTGTGGTAAGTGTCGGGTTAGCTTTGCAATTCTCAATGTTGCTTATTACATCTTCACTTACACCGCAGTGCATGGCAAAATCCAATTGGGTTTCGTTTTTGCTTATACGTACAGATTTAACTCGTTTACACAATGCTTCTGACTCCGGCATTTGTTTACTCCTTTGTATAAATCACTTTTTCTTTTGTATTTTGCGCAATGAATTACATTTTTCATTTTTGAATATGAATTCTATTGAGTTAGGGGGGAACAATGATACATCTTCCCTTGATTTATTTCCTCTACAGATTTTTGAAGCGATAATTTAATTATGCTGTGCTTTAATGTAAACTCAATTTAAAATTATATATCATTGTTCCCTTGATTAAAATTATATATAAAATCCCATATTTTGTACACCGCATATAATCGGATTTCTGTAAATTCGTGGTAAAATCAGTCTTTTTTTATGCTTTAATATAAAAAAGAAACCATCACAATGTGATGGTTTCTTTTTTTTGTGTACTATGTTAATCCTTATATGAAGGCATAAAGTCCGGATATGCCGAAGGAAGACCATGTTCTGTCGCATCAAGTCCCGCAAGCTCCTCTTCAGGCTTAGCGCGGAGAAGTCCGGCCTTCTTCAGGATTATGAAGAATATCGCGCCGATAATCGCAGCCCATGCGATAAGCGATATTGCGCCTAAAATCTGAACGCCGAGAGCTTTTAAGCCGCCGCCGTAGAATAAGCCCAGAAGCTCCGCACCTGCCGATGTGTCGCTTGCAAATAAGCCTACCGAGATTGTACCCCAAAGTCCGCATACGCCGTGAACGGAAATCGCGCCGACGGGGTCGTCAACCTTTAGCTTTGTATCAATAAACGGAATTGCAAGACACATCAGAATTGCGCCTATAACGCCGATGATAACCGACGCAAACGGAGTTACAAGGTCACAGGGGGCTGTAATTGCAACAAGTCCGCCGAGGATACCGTTAAGCGTCATTGAAACATCAGGCTTTCCGTATCTTATCCATGTAAAGAACATAGTCGTAATAGCCGCCGCGCAAGCTGCAAGATTGGTGGTTATAAATACCTTCGCCGCAACCTGAACGCCTCCGTCCGAAAGACTTCCGGTTGACGCAGGGTTAAATCCAAACCAACCAACCCATAGAATAAGTACGCCGAGCGCGCCGATTAAGATATTGTGACCCGGGATAGCGTTTGCCTTGCCGTCCTTTGAATATTTGCCAATTCTCGGACCAAGAATAGCCGCGCCTACAAATGAAAGCGTACCGCCGAGCATGTGCACTATAGCCGAGCCTGCAAAATCATGGAAGCCAAGCTCACTCAGCCAGCCGCCGCCCCATACCCAGTGACCTGCGATTGGGTAGATAAATAATGAAATTGCCGCGCTGTAAATGCAGTATGCCTTAAAGTTTGTTCTCTCAGCCATTGCACCCGAAACGATTGTCGCCGACGTCGCGCAGAATACCGTCTGGAAGAACAAAGCAGTATAATCAACATTTGACGCGCCCGCCATGCCGTTCATGAACATATCTCCGAACGGAATACCGATAAAGCCGTTGCCCTCGCCGTACATCAAGCCGTAACCGATTAACCAGTAAATAATCGAACCGAACATGAAGTCAACAATGTTCTTCATTATAATGTTACCTGTGTTTTTACTCCTTGTAAAGCCTGCCTCGACCATTGTAAATCCGGTCTGCATGAAAAATACCAATACTCCTCCGAAAAACAGCCAAAAACAGTCTACCGCTGTCGTTAATAATTCTGTACTCATAATATTTTACCCTCCTGCATTTTATTTGAAGCTTACAATAACGCTTCTCTGTCTTCTTCGCCTGTTCTTACTTTTATAACTCTCGATACAGGCGAAATAAAGATTTTGCCGTCACCGATTTCTCCTGTTCTCAGCACGCCTATCGCCGTGTTTACAACATCATCTACAGGAACGGTACAAACCACCATCTCAATCTTTACTTTCGGAAGCAAATCAACGCTGTATTCAACGCCTCTGTACTTATGCTTCTGCCCTCTCTGCACACCGTAGCCGAGAACATTTGTAACGGTCATACCGTTAATACCAATCTCGTTAAGAGCGGTTTTAAGTTCCTCCAGCTTACTCTGTCTGGTGATAATTTCGATTTTTGTCATTTCTGCCATGACTAAACTCCCCTTTCTTTCTCTGCTCCCCTTACGAAGCAAAATAAACAAAAAGGGCGTATTTGCCAAATCACCGTTTGACAAACACGCCCTTGTGTTCTATTTGATATTCATAAAAAAACAACGCGTCCACGGGAGCTTTTCCCATAAACACGCCTTTGTGAATATCTTTATTATGGTTTTATTATACGCCCGTATTTATTATTTGTCAAGCGTTTTCAGATTGTTTTTTCGTTTTTGTTGAGATTGACAAAAACGCTTATTGCATTATTTAAAAAAATAGAATAAATTATACAAAGCGTGAAAATAAATAATTTTCATATTGACAAGCCCGCATTTTTGATGTAAAATATTAAAAACAGCAGAGGGAGGTTACGAAAATGCCGGTATTACATCAAAAGCTATTGCCGCATCGCAAATCGTATATAGAACCTCTGTTTTCTTTTTCATTTTTTCTACATAAAAGACAATGATTAGATTTTATCTGTCATTAGTCTTTTTTTTTGCAATATCGAAAGGAGTTTTACTTATGAACGGACAGTTAATACTCGAAAACGGCGACCGTTTTTCGGGAACGCTTTTCGGCGATATTAAAAATGTCGCGGGAGAAGTCGTTTTCACAACGGGCATGACGGGCTATCAGGAAACACTTACCGACCCGTCCTTTGCGGGGCAAATCGTAACTATGACCTTCCCTCTTATCGGAAACTACGGCATCAATTTTGAGGATATGGAAGCAAAGCGCACAAATTTAAAGGCGTTTGTCGTTCGTGAAAAATGCAATCACCCGTCAAATTTCAGAAACGAAATGAACTTGGATGATTTCTTAAAATCTCAGGGCGTTGTAGGTATTGAAGGGATTGATACACGCGCTCTTACAAGAATTATACGCGACCGCGGCGTAATGAAGGGCGTTATAATGCAGGGAAACCCAACCGACAGTGAGGTTCAGGCGCTTTTATCTACGCTTGATAATTCGCACGTCATTATGGAAACAACAACGGAACAGGTTTATACATTAAACGATGAAGGCAAAACACATATTGCTTTCATTGATATGGGAGCAAAGGACGGAATACTTCGTGATTTGCAGAAAAGAAACTGCAAAATAACCGTATTCCCTGCCAATATCCCCTCCGAGCTTATTGAGGACGCAAATCCTGACATGGTGTTTATTTCAAACGGTCCCGGAGATCCGCTTGACGCACCCGGCACGGTTGATACTGTAAAAGCTTTAACAGGCAAGTTTCCGATTTGCGGAATTTGCATGGGACATCAGATTATCGGTCTTGCGCTCGGCTGCAAAACAAAAAAACTTAAATTCGGTCATCATGGCGGAAATCACCCTGTTAAGGATTTAATGACAGGCAATGTTTATATTACAAGCCAGAACCACAATTATATTGTTTCTGATTATCCCGATGACGTTGAAGAAACATTTATAAACGTAAACGACGGCACATGCGAGGGAATTAAGCATAAAACGCTCCCGATAGAAAGCGTTCAATTCCACCCCGAAGCCGCTCCGGGGCCGCTTGACACAGGCTGGCTGTTTGACAGATTTTTAAAGGAGGTTGAGTAAAATGCCTTTAGATAAAAGTATAAAAAAAGTTCTTGTTATCGGTTCAGGTCCTATCGTTATAGGACAAGCTGCCGAATTTGACTATTCGGGCACACAGGCTTGCCGCGCAATTAAGGAGGAGGGAATTGACGTTGTTCTCGTAAACTCAAACCCCGCTACCATTATGACAGACCGCGGTATTGCAACGCATACATATATCGAGCCGCTGACGGCGGAATACGTGGAAAAAATTATTCAAAAGGAGCGTCCCGACTCGGTTATCGCAGGTATGGGCGGTCAGACGGGACTGAACCTCGACTGCGAGCTCTATGACAGAGGCGTGTTTGACAATTACGGTATGAAGGTTATCGGAACGTCAATTCCGTCCATCAAGGAGGGCGAGGACAGGGACAGCTTTAAGCAGCTTATGGAACGCACAAATCAGCCTATCGCACCGTCGGAAATCGTAACGGATTTGGAGTCGGGTCTGAAATTTGCAAAGCAGATAGGCTATCCCGTAATCGTGCGCCCCGCGTATACTTTGGGCGGCACGGGCGGCGGTATCGCCGAAAATGAGGAACAGCTTATTGAAATTTTATCGCAGGGACTTCATCTTTCACGCGTCGGACAGGTGCTTCTGGAGAAATCCATAAAGGGCTGGAAAGAGATTGAGTTTGAGGTAATGCGCGACGGCGCGGGCAACTGCATAACCATCTGTTCGATGGAAAATGTAGACCCCGTAGGCGTGCATACGGGCGACTCAATCGTTGTCGCGCCCGCGCTTACGCTTGCCGACAAGGAATATCAGATGCTAAGAAAGGCAGCGATTGACATTATAAATTCAATCGAGATTAAGGGCGGCTGCAATGTTCAGTTTGCGCTTGACCCCGACAGCTTCAATTATGCGGTTATCGAGATAAATCCGCGCGTGAGCCGTTCGTCGGCGCTCGCGTCAAAGGCGACGGGCTATCCTATCGCGAAAATCGCTGCAAAAATCGCGCTTGGCTATAATCTTGACGAGATTAAAAACGCTGTTACGGGCAAAACCTACGCTTGTTTTGAACCTGCGATTGACTATGTTGTTACGAAAATTCCGAAGTGGCCCTTTGATAAATTCTTCGGCGCAAAGAGAAACCTCGGCACGAAAATGATGGCTACGGGCGAGATTATGGCAATCGGCAACACCTTTGAGTCGTCGCTTTTAAAGGGCGTGCGTTCGCTTGAAATAAAGCAATATACGCTCGAAAGAGCATCATCAAAGGAACGCTCTACTGTTGAACTTCGACAAAGAGCCATTGTCCCCGATGACGAAAGACTTTTCGATTTGGCAGAGCTTATAAGACGCAATTATAACATGGAAAAGCTTGCGGAAATTACGGGAATGGATACATTCTTCCTGCAAAAAATCAAAAACATAGTAGAAGCAGAGGAGGAATTAAAGCAATATTCGCTTGACGAAATTACCGGGGAAATAATGCGCCGATACAAGAAAATGGGATTTTCCGACAAAGGTATTTCCGAGCTTATCGGCTGCCATGCGGACGAGGTCTATAAAAAGCGCGTGGCAATGGGAATTACACCCGTCTATAAAATGGTTGACACCTGCGCGGGCGAGTTTGAGGCGGTTTCGCCGTATTATTACTCGACTTATGACGAGGTAACAGAGTCGTTCCCGTCCGACAGAAAAAAAGTTATTGTTATCGGCTCAGGTCCTATAAGAATCGGTCAGGGTATTGAGTTTGACTATTGCTCTGTTCACAGCGTACTGTCACTTGAGGCGGCGGACGTTGAAACAATTATTATAAACAACAACCCAGAAACGGTTTCGACTGACTTCGACACCTCCGATAAGCTCTATTTTGAGCCGCTTACGGAGGAGGACGTGTACAATATAATC
>CAYUSE010000072.1:0-7228 GCA_964447095.1 uncultured Lachnospiraceae bacterium
GACAAGGAAAAATTCCGCGCGTTCTGCTCATGTCTGCAATATGCTGTCGGAAATCCGCTGTACCACTGGACGCATCTTGAATTGCAGAGATATTTTAAAATAAATACGGTTGTAACGGCTGATACGGCTGACGAAATTTGGGAAAAAACGAATAAAATTATAGCGGACACAAAAATGAGCCCGTCAACGCTTATAAATCAGTCAAATGTTGCATATATCTGTACGACGGACGACCCTGCCGACAGCCTTGAATATCACAAGAAAATAGCGGAAAAGGGACATATAAACGCAAAGGTTCTGCCTGCGTTCCGTCCCGATTTTATGATAAATATAGATAAAGACACTTTTGCGCCGTATATAGAACGCCTTGCAGAGGCGGCGGGCGTGAAGATTAAGTCGTATTCGGATTTGATTGAGGCGGTTTACAACAGAATTAACTATTTCCATTCGGTTGGCTGCCGCGTGAGCGACCACGCGCTTGACAGCGTTCCATTCGAGGAAACGACGGAAAAAGCCGTTGACGGAATATTTAAGTCGGCAATGGCGGGCAAAAAGCTGACGCAGCAGGAAATTGACGCTTATAAGTCGTACACGTTAATTCAGCTTGGCAAGAAATATAAGGAGCTTGATTGGGCAATGCAGCTACATATCGGCGCGCTCAGAAACAACAACACAAGAATGTTTAATAAACTCGGCGCTGATACGGGTTTTGACTCCATAAGCGATTACTGCATAGCGTATCCGCTGTCGAAGCTTCTAAATGCGCTTGAAACAGAGGATAGTCTTCCGAAAACGATTTTATATACGCTTAACCCGAAGGATAATTATGTTTTGGGAACAATGCTCGGAAACTTTCAGGGAAGCGGCATAGAGGGTAAAATCCAGTTCGGCTCGGGCTGGTGGTTCAACGACCAGCGCGACGGCATGACGGAGCAGATGAAGGCTCTTGCAAACTTGGGCGCGCTGTGTAAATTTGTCGGTATGCTCACGGACTCCAGAAGCTTTTTATCATATACCCGTCACGAGTATTTCAGAAGAATTATGTGCAATATTCTCGGTACTTGGGTAGAAAACGGCGAATTTCCTGCCGATATGAAAACGCTCGGCAAAATAGTTGAGGATATTTGCTATAACAACGCGGTTAAATACTTCGGATTTTAAGAAAGGCGGCAGAATATGAAAAAGAGAGTAACAGCGTCGCTTATCGCGATTACGGCGGCGGTAACCTGCGCGGCAGTTATGGGGACGGGCGCGTTTGCGGCAGTTTCGCCTGAGTATTTGACGCCTGCGTTTCCGACGGCGGAGGGCGCGGCAAAATATACCGTGAACGGCGCGCGTGAAAAAATTGAAAACGGCGCGAAAACCGACGTTGAAGTTTATCATGTCACAAACCTTAACGACGACGGCGCAGGCTCATTTCGCGACGCGGTATCGCGCGGCGACAGAATGATTGTTTTTGACGTGTCGGGCATGATTGACTTAAAGTCGCGCGTTTCGATAACGCACGACAATATCACAATTCTCGGTCAGACTGCGCCCGGAGACGGCATTTGTTTCCGCGGCAACAGCGTTAAAATTAACGGCAGCAATATAATTGTGCGCTATCTGCGCTTTCGCCCGGGTTCAAAGCTTGCCGATGGCAGCGATACCGAAACGCAGGACGGTTTCAGCATTCCTATAGGCGCGAAGAATGTTATTCTTGACCATTGCAGTATAAGCTGGGGAACGGACGAGAATTTGTCGATAATAGGCGGCGATAACGTAACAGTTCAGCGGTGCATTATTTCCGAGGCTCTCAACAGCTCAATTCACGATAAGGGCGAGCACAGCTACGCTGGAATATGGGGCGGCATAAATGTGTGTATGCACCATAATATAATAGCGTCGCATAAGAGCCGCAATCCGAAAATCGGCACGAGCGAAACTGTTTCCATGACAGCTGGACACCCCGACAGCGACACGGTTGTTGATATGTGGAATAACGTATTCTACAACTGGGGCGATAAGGCCGGCTACGGCGCGGAAAACGGCGCAAATGTGAATATTGTAAACAATTATTATAAACCCGGTCCCGCAACGCCCGATAATAAACGCGCGAGAATTTTTGAGCTTTCCCCCGGAAACAAATATCAGAAGAACTGGTCGGGCGATATTTACGCAAACGGTAATTTTGTTGACGACGGCGGCGCGGATGCCGCGGCTGTAAATGCGGATAACTGGCAGATAGAAAAAGGCACGGGCGTGTATCTTGCGTCAAGCGGAATTACATATAATAAGCTTGATGAATTGCCGTCTGCCTCCAATTTAAAATATATTTTTTCCCCGTATGGCTTAATAGAAAAATTACAGACGGCAGAAGAAGCTTATGAGGACGTTTTATCTGATGTCGGCGCGGCGCGTCCCAAGCAGGATTTGGTTGACGCGAGAATTATAGAAAACGTCACAAACCGTACCGCGCCCGAACACGGCTCGCACGGCAGCAGCTATCTTGTTGACGACCCCGTGGACGCAATTCCCGAGGGACAGGAAGCGTTATATGACGACCGCGGCTATCCGATATGGGAAAGCGAAACGCGCGCGGCGGATTTCGACGCGGACGGAGACGGTATAGCGGACGCGTGGGAGGACAAAATGGGACTTGACAGAACAAATCCCAATGACGCGCTCAACCGCGGCGCAAACGGCTATACATGGCTTGAAATCTACGGCGAAAGCTGTATTGCGGACAATACCGTAAACACACCTGTTTCGGTTACAAATGACGGAAATAAATACACGCTGACCGTAAACAGCGGCGCGGCGGTTAAAACGGAATTTTATTATGAAGACGGTAAGCTCGGTGACGCTGAGGCAGACGGCAATACAGGCAGTGAATTGGACGGAGTTAAAAACGGCGACCTTGTAATTAAAGCGGCTTATGAAAACCACGCTTTAACCGAGGTTAAGGCGGCTGTCTACGGCGATAATTTCGTCATGCCCGAGGTTTCGGGCAGTAATACGCGCGTGTTTGTATGGGATAGCTTCGAGGGTATGCAGCCTGTCGGCAGTTCGTCGGTAAGCAGCATGGAAACGGAGCTTGCAAGCGGTATGTACAAAATCAGTGCAAAGCTTATCTATGCTGACGGCTCATATAAAATCACGCCGTCCGTAAGCGTGACGGTAAAGGACAATACGGCAGAGCCGCAGACGGTATCGGGCGATTTTGAAATTGTCGGCAATATCTCGGACGTTCCGAATTTCGTAAGCAATGCCTACGCAGGCGTTTACGCTGACGATTTTGTTGTCGCGGCCGGCTACAATAGTGAGTTTAAGCATGTTATAAAATACGGCAAAAAGAGCAACGGAACATTTTCCGAAAAGGACAACAAGGGCTATAAATATGTGAAAATATCAGTTAAGAACGGTCACGCGGATTTGTACGCCGCGTCAACAATCGGACTTTGGGATAAGCTGTCCGATAACGGCTACGACTACAAGGGAACAGACAAGACGGCAGGAAAATATATAATAAATCCCGATAACAAGGAATATGAGGCAAGCATTTGGCGCAAGGTAATAACGGACTTTACTGCGCCGTCACTTGCGGTAAACAACATTGAGGATAAAACCGTTCTTAGCTTTAACGACAATGTAAATGTGACGGTTAATCCCGATGATTACCCAAAGGACGTTATTGTGCTGTTTAACGGTGAAATAATAGCGTCAAAGATGGCTGACGACCCGTTTACGTTTGATATTCCCGTGTCGTTTAACGGCGCGCAGGAGGGAACGCTGACGGTACTTTGCTACAATGACAATTTCCAAAGCACGTCAAAGAGCTATAATGTATATGTGTCTGCGGACTACTCGCCGTGGGAGATTACGGACGTGAGCGCGGACGGTAACAAGGACAGAACGTATATGTACGCGACCGAGGATTATACCTTTAAAATCGGAGGTATGGACGGCAATATCGGTGAGGACAGCGATACTTTCGGATATGTGTATCAGAAATTCAGCGGAAATAACCGCATTTATTACCGCAGCAGAATGCAGGACGCAAAGCAGTTCGGTATAATGTTCAGAGAAAGCCTAAATCCGCAGAGCGCCGCAGTTTATTTCGGCGGCGAGAAGGACGGAGACGATATAAAATACGTTCTTAAAACGCGCAGCATTGAGGGCGAGGTCATGGACGAGGAAATAATAGAGGACTTGTCAGGCTCAAATCTGTACTTTATTGCCGAATACAAAGACGGAAATATAAATATCTATCAGACAGAAAACACAAATGAAACAGTTTATAAGACAAAGAAACTGATAAAGTCGGTTCCGGCTCTGCCGTATGACAACTATTACATGGGCTTTGCGTCGGTCAGCGACGGAACAGGCAATATCCCCGACTGCGGCTGGTTCGGACTTGACGGCAATACAGGCGATTCAGTGTTTAATTCGACCTTTGACTGGAGCTTTGAGAACGGTCTTGACTGGTGCTGGCAGATACAGGAAAGAAATGTATTAAAGCCCGAGTGGGTAAGAGAAAAGCTCAGCGAGGAGCGTAAAACAGGGGCTATGCTGCTTGCGCCCGATGATAATTACACGGGCGAACGGTATGTGTTCCGCGAATATACCATGGAGGACGGCTACGATACCGATATGACGACGCGCGTAATGCTTACGGGTGAAGAGCCTGCTATGAATATTTATTTGCAGACGGGCGACGCGAATACCGCGTATAAGCTGACGTTTGACATGGACAATAAGATAAAGGACGCGGACGGAAACGAAATAGGCGAATGGGAAACATGCGCGCTCTACACTGTTTTTATGAAGGTAAGAGTTAATACAGACACATTTGAAAACGAGTGTAAACTAATCGTAAACAAAAAGGGCGGCTCTCATGAAGTAGTTGACAACGCGGCTATTCCGCTTGACGGTAATTTCAGAACGCAGAATAATGTTTCAAAGACAAAAACGCCTGTAACAAAAGCTGTTTATTTTGAGCCTATAGCGGCGGCAAACGGAAAGTATTATATAGAGGACGCTGCCGTAAACGCCGTTGAACAGGAAGTTAAAGTAGTAAAGACGGAAAAACTATATACGTTTGAAAAGCCGGAAAGCTATGAGGGGCTTGCGATAGGCGGAGTAAGCGCGGAGGCTTTAAGCAAAGCGAAAAATGTAGCAGGCGTCAATTTTACAGGCAAGGTAAGACTGTCAAAGGCGGCGCATACGCTGACAATCCCCGTTACGGGCGACTGCGAGATTAAAATTTACGCGACATCAGCGAATAAGGACGAAACACGGTATCTCGTATTAAACGACGGCGAGAGCCACGATTTGGGCTTTGATACAAACGGATATATGACGGTTGGCGGCGCGGCGGTATATAAATATAAGGGCGGCGAACGCGATATTGTAATCAGCGCAAAATCGGGAGTTGATGTCTATGGAATTGAAATTACGACAAAAAGACTTGAGCCTGCAGAATGAAATAGGACAAAAAAATAGTAAAAAATAAAAAAACTCACTGCTATTTTGTGATATTTGTGCGGAATGACAAATAAAACTTGCATTTTTTCAAAGTATATTGTAAAATATATATAGAAAATTAAAAGGGAGGATGTTTTATGGCGGAAAAATACAAAGCGGACGGCACGCCGAAATTGGGAGTTGCCGGATGGTTTAAGAAGGAATTGCATAAGGCAAGAAAGGGAAAGTTCCTTTTGCTGCTGATGATACCGGGACTTATTTATTTTATAATATTCCATTATGTTCCGATAGGCGGCTTGCTGATAGCCTTTAAGGATTACAGCTCAAGGCTGGGGGTTTTGCAAAGCCCGTGGACATCTAATGCGGGACTTGGACATTTTATCAGATTTTTGAATACTCCCGATGTGTGGAAATATATCTGGAACACCATAGCTCTGAGTTTATTACATATTATATGGCTGTTCCCGCTGGCGATTATACTCGCGCTGTTTATAAACGAGCTTCGCTCGCTGAAGTTTAAAAAGGTCGTTCAGACGGTTTCGTATCTGCCTCACTTTGTATCAGTTGCGGCAATCGCAGGTATGCTTACATTGTTCCTTTCATCGCAGGGTACATCGGCGGATGCAGGAAGCTACATGAATGAAGGTATCATAAACCAATTCCTGCTAAAGCTTGGAATTATAAAGAACGGTATTCCATTCCTTGATAAAGTAAACTGTTTCAGAACGATTTACATAGCGTCAGACGTATGGCAGGGAATAGGCTGGAGCGCGATTGTATATATCGCGGCTCTCTCGGGCGTAGATCAGGAGCTTTACGAGGCGGCTACGATTGACGGCGCGTCAAGAGTGCAGAAAATGTGGCATATATCGGTTCAGCTTATTAAACCGACTATTGTTATACTGCTTGTTATGCAGGTTGGTAAAATCATGTCGCTCGGTTCCGATAAGGCGTTGCTTTTGCAGAGAGAAGTTACATATCCCAAATCACAGATTTTGAGTACGTACATATATAATCTTGGTATCGGCAAGGGCGAATTCGATTATTCAGCGGCTATTGGTCTGTTCAATTCGGCAATCAACGTATTGCTTGTATTGATAGCAAACTTTATATCAAAGAAGCTTACAGACACCAGCTTGTGGTAAAAAGGAGGGAAATGAAGAATGGTAAAAGATAATTCCTTATCATCAAAAATACTTGATATTGTTATTTATATATCGCTTATAATTTTGATGATAATAACACTATATCCTATTATATACATCTTTTCGGTATCGGTTTCCAGCACAACCGCTTATGAAAGCGGACGCGTAGTATTTTTACCGGTCGAGTTTAATCTGGAAGCGTATAAGGTAATTCTGGAGGCTGGCACAGTTCCCAGATCCTTCGTAAACTCTGTAATTTATACGGTTGTTTATACCGCGGTATCATTGTTGTTTACAACAACAATGGCATACCCCCTGTCGCGTTCAAAGGACAGAGTGGCGTTTAAAGGCTTTTTCTCAAAGATAGTAATCTTTACAATGTTCTTTAACGCCGGTATTATTCCCAACTACTTGGTTGTAAAAGGATTGGGACTTATGAACAGCATGTGGGCGCTTATTCTTCCGTCCGCGATTTCTACATATAATCTTGTCGTTATGCGTTCGTTCTTTGAGGGCATACCCGTAGATTTGGAGGAGGCGGCGTTTATTGACGGCGCGAATGAAATCACGATTTTCTGGAAGATTATGCTGCCGCTTTCAAAGGCTGCTCTTGCGAC
>CAYUSE010000073.1:0-6013 GCA_964447095.1 uncultured Lachnospiraceae bacterium
AACTGTGCCGTCAACGCCGAGATTTTTAACCGTGCTGTCCTCACCGATATAACCGAACAAGCCCTGATAGTCATTTGAGGGAGCGTTTATGTACAAGCCTGTTATTTTGTTATTGCCGCCGTCAAATGTGCCCTTGAATTGATTGCTGCTATCTCCAATCGGCGTCCATGATACCTCACTTCCGCCTATATCCGCTCCGCACACGCCTGACAAATCAATATCTGCCGTGAGCGTAACGGTTTTGCCCGAATAGTCATTGCCGCCGTTTACGCTGTCGCGGAACGCGACAAGGTCTGTAACGCCTGATATAGTAGTTATATCCTCCGCGCCTGCCGTGAGTGTGAATGACGGCACAAGCGACATCAGCATTGCAAGCGCTGTCAGCATTGATAAAATTCTTTTTCTTATTTTCATATTTTTTCCTCCGATATGATATATAGTTATATTTATTTTATAACATTTCTTATAATTTTTCAAGCCTTATCCCTTAATTAACATATTTTTTATTTCAAATAAAAAATCGGAACAAGCGAAACTTGCTCCGACGTGGCAGGGGTACAAGGACTCGAACCTTGGGCACGCGGTTTTGGAGACCGCTGCTCTACCAACTGAGCTACACCCCTATTTATTGCAGTTATAACCAAACCGCTTTAATATATTACCATAAAACACTTAAAAAGTCAATACCTAAATTTAATACAAAAAGGCGTCCGTTTATAAATCGGACACCTTATAAATCAATCGGTAAACATTGGCGTTGACAAATATCTTTCGCCTGTATCGGGCAGGAGCGCAACGATTGTTTTGCCCTTGTTTTCGGGGCGTTTTGCAAGCTCGGTTGCTGCCCAGACTGCAGCGCCCGATGAAATTCCTACAAGCACGCCCTCGTTTCTGGCGATTGCTTTTCCCGTCTTAAACGCGTCCTCGTTTTCGACCGTTATAATCTCGTCATATACGTCGGTGTTCAGCGTTTCGGGCACAAATCCCGCGCCGATACCCTGTATTTTGTGAGCCCCGGGCTTACCCTCGGAAAGAACAGGTGATGATGCAGGTTCAACCGCGACAATTTTTACATTCGGATTTTGTGATTTTAAGTATTCGCCTACACCCGTAACAGTTCCGCCTGTGCCTACGCCCGCAACGAAGATGTCTACTTTGCCGTCTGTGTCCTCCCAGATTTCGGGGCCTGTTGTCGCTTTGTGATATGCAGGGTTTGCGGGGTTTGTGAACTGGCTCGGAATAAAGCTGTTCGGTATTTCCTTTGCGAGCTCGTCGGCTTTTGCGATTGCGCCCTTCATTCCTTTTGCGCCGTCTGTAAGCACAAGCTCCGCGCCGTATGCCTTTAATAAGTTTCGTCTTTCAACGCTCATTGTTTCGGGCATTGTGATTATAATTCTGTAACCGCGCGCCGCTGCGACAGACGCAAGACCGATACCCGTATTACCCGAGGTCGGCTCGATTATAACAGAGCCTTTTTTTAGCGTTCCCTGCTGCTCTGCCTCGTCAATCATCGCTTTTGCAATTCTGTCCTTAACCGAACCCGCGGGATTGAAATATTCGAGCTTTCCCAAAACCGTCGCTTCGAGATTGTTTGCTTTTTCATAATTTACAAGCTCCAGAAGCGGGGTGTGTCCGATAAGGTCAGTGATTTTTTGATAAATTTTCGACATTTTAATTTCCTTCTTTCATTTATTTTACAGCCGCGAACGCATCATCAAGCGCCGCGATTAAGTCGTCAATATTTTCTGTTCCGATTGAAAGTCTTATGGTGTTTGGTTTGATACCCTGTTCCTCAAGCTCCTGTTCGCTGCACTGCGAATGAGTTGTTGTCGCGGGGTGAATTACGAGTGATTTTGAGTCTGCGACATTTGCAAGCAGCGAGAAGATTTCAAGATTGTCAATAAATTTATGCGCTTCTTTTACGCCGCCCTTAATTTCAAAAGTGAAAATACTGCCGCCGCCGTTTGGCAGATACTTCTTATAAAGCTCATGACTCGGTTCTGTCGGAAGCGACGGATGATGCACCGCCTCAACCTGCGGGTGGTTGTTGAGATATTCAACAATTTTCAACGCATTTTGCGTATGACGCTCAACTCTCAATGACAGCGTTTCAAGTCCTTGCAGGAATATGAACGCATGGAACGGCGACAAGGTCGCGCCCGTGTCACGGAGAAGCAGCGCCCTTATATATGTGACAAACGCTGCCGCGCCGGCTGCCTCGGTAAAACTTACGCCGTGATATGACGGGTTGGGGTCAACGAACTGCGGGAACTTGCCCGAGCCTTTCCAGTCGAATTTACCGCTGTCCACGATTACGCCGCCGATTGCCGTGCCATGACCGCCGATAAACTTTGTAGCCGAATGAACGACAATATCCGCGCCGTATTCAATCGGTCTTACAAGATACGGCGTCGCAAAGGTTGAATCGACAACGAGCGGTATTTTGTGCGCATGTGCGATTTTTGCGACTGCTTCAATGTCAATTAGGTTTGAATTCGGATTTCCAAGCGTTTCAATGAAGATAAGTTTTGTGTTGTCCCGAATTGCGTTTTCAAATGCGCCGTCAACCTCGGGGTCTGCAAAGGTCGTGTCTATACCATAATTGGGGAGCGTATGCTCCAAAAGATTGTATGTTCCGCCGTAGATTGTCTTTGACGCTACGATGTGGTCGCCTTTATTTGCCAAAGCCTGAAAAGTGTATGTAATTGCCGCCGCGCCCGATGCAACTGCCAACGCCGCAACGCCGCCCTCAAGAGCCGCAATTCTCTGCTCAAAAATATCCTGCGTCGGGTTTGTTAATCTGCCGTAAATGTTTCCCGCGTCTCTTAAACCAAATCTGTCCGCCGCGTGCTGTGAATTGTGAAATACGTATGATGTTGTCGCGTAAATCGGAACTGCTCTCGAGTCTGTAACCGCGTCCGCCTGTTCCTGCCCCACGTGGAGCTGTTTCGTTTCAAATTTCCATTCTCTTTTTGCCATTTTAATTACCTCTTTCTATATATATTGTTGATTTCATGTTTAATGTATGTTTTAACATTGCGACATTCGTCCGCTGTAAATGTTTTTTAAGTTTGAAGCTTTCATATTGTTCGCCTTTCTAATCTTTCCTATAGATTTAGTATGATTTAATTATATCATGTTTTTTTGTTTTGTCAATATATTTTTGGAAAAATTTCAAAAAATTTTTTTGTGCTGTGTTTGCTATTGACAATATGTGCGTTTTTATAGTATAATAGCAATGTTACGGAGAGGTGGCCGAGAGGTTGAAGGCGCAGCATTGGAAATGCTGTGATGTTAACGCATCCGTGGGTTCGAATCCCATCCTTTCCTCCAAAAAAAAACAGACCCCGCGTCTGTTTTTTTATTGTTTAGCAGTCTATTAACTGACCGTGTTTTTCGTAAGATGTAACACGGGAAATTTTATTGTTTTCGTCCACGAACACAACCTTGGGCGGAGTGTCCTTTGCCTTGTCCTGTTCCACCTGCGCGTAAGCCATAATAATTACTTTATCGCCCTTTTCCGCGCATTTCGCCGCCGCGCCGTTAAGGCAGACAATACCGCTGCCGCGCTCGCCTGCTATCGTGTAGGTTTCAAAACGGTTTCCGTTATTGATGTCGGCAATCTGTACCTTTTCATATTCTAAAATTCCCGCCGCGTCGAGCAAGTCCTCGTCAATTGTTATGCTCCCTATATAGTCAAGCTCCGCCTGCGTAACAACCGCGCGGTGAATTTTACTTTTAAGCATTGTAATAAGCACTTATATCACCTCAAAATTGTCTATAAGACGCGTTTTTCCGATATATACCGCCATAGCGCACAGCGCGGGACGGTCAAGCGTTTCTATGGGCTGCATGGTGAGCAAATCGACGATTTTTACATAGTCGATTTTTGCCAAAGGCTCGGTGTTTATATTATCGATCATTTTTTTGACAATCGTTTTCGTGTCCTTTTCGCCGTTTTTGACAAGCTCCTGTCCCAATTTTATGGTTTTGCTCAAAATCAGCGCGGCTTTTCTTTCCTCTTCGTTCAGATACGTGTTCCGCGAGCTTTTCGCCAGACCGTCGCTTTCGCGGATAATCGGGCAGCCGTTGATTTTAATATCCATGTCCAAATCCTCAACCATGCGCTTAATTACTGCAAGCTGCTGCGCGTCCTTTTGTCCGAAATACGCGTTGTCGGGCTTTACGATATTGAAAAGCTTTGATACAACAGTGCATACGCCGCGGAAATGTATCGGGCGGCTGAGACCGCATAACTCCTTTGTCAGAATATCCATATCCACAAACGAGCAGAACATATCGCCGTACATTTCCTCGGGTTCGGGGTTAAAAATCAAGTCCGCGCCGTGTTCTTCACAAACCCTGCTGTCGCGGTTTATATCGCGCGGATAGCTTTCCAAATCCTCGTTTGGCGAAAACTGCATGGGGTTTACGAAAATCGACACGACCGTACGGTCGTTATTCTTCACCGACGCGTCAATAAGGCTTGCGTGTCCCTCGTGCAGATAGCCCATTGTCGGGACAAGCCCGACCGTTAAGCCCTGTCTGCGCCATTCCTTTACTGTATCTCTGACTTCCTGTTTTGTTTTTACAAGTTTCATTGTCTGTTACCTCAATATAATTTATCTATTACATCGTCGGATATTTTAAAGCCATGCTCCTCCGACGGAAAATTTCCTGCTTTCACTTCTTTTATATATTCCCCGAAAGCCGTTTTCATAACCTCTCCGACGTTGGCGAATTTCCTGACGAATTTAGGCGTAAAATCGGGGAACATTCCGAGCATATCCTGATATACAAGTACCTGACCGTCGCAGTCATTTCCTGCGCCTATGCCGATTGTCGGGACTGAAACCGCGTCCGTTACGAGCTTTGCAAGCTTTGACGGAACACATTCAAGCACCATGGAAAAAGCGCCCGCTTTTTCAATCGTTTTCGCGTCCTCTATGATTTTGCGCGCCGTTTCCTCGGTTTTACCCTGTACCTTGAAACCGCCGAACGCGTTTACCGACTGCGGCGTCATGCCGAGGTGTCCCATGACGGGAATACCTGCGTCCGTAATCGCGCGGATTTGCTCCGCGACCGCCGCGCCGCCCTCAAGCTTTACCGCCTGCGCGCCGCCCTCTTTTATCAGCCGTCCCGCGTTTACAACCGCGTCATACACCGAGGTCTGATACGACATAAAGGGCATATCCGCGACTACAAGCGCGTTTTTTGCTCCTTTTGTCACTGCTCTCGTGTGATGAACCATGTCGTCCATGGTGACGGACAGAGTGTTCTCATAGCCCAACATTACCATGCCGAGCGAGTCGCCTACCAAAATCGAGTTTATCCCCGCCTCGTCAATCAGCTTGGCGGTGGAATAGTCGTACGCGGTAAGCATGGTGATTTTGTCGCCCGTCTTTTTTTGGTTCAGTATTGTTTGTACCGTATTCTTCATTTTTTTACCTCCTTAGTTATTATTCTCATGACAAGATACAATACTTTTGAGATATTGCTATTATAACATAGGTTAGAGAATTTTTCAATATGAAAAGAATTTAATTGATTTTTCGACAAAATATGATATAATTTACTTATTGTCGGTACTCCCATTGAAGGGAGGTGAAAACTTTGGAAATTATTATTACTCTGATAGTGTCTGTTATGGCAAGTATAATCGGTCATTATATTTGCAAGTGGTTAGACAGACATAAACCCGACAAGTAGCCCAAAAAAGAAAGTCCCAAGAGTTGCACCTCTTGGGGCTTTCGCTTTTTTGGTCTGTTTTGTGAAAACTGTGGAATAATTATTACTCTTGTGGTTACTTATATAATACACCACAATTACATTTTTGTCAACATCTTTTGAAAATATTTATAAATTTCAATCTTTTTGAACCAAATTGTTATTCTATGCGTCTAATAAGTGTAAAAACAAAGCGCTTATGTTTTTAAATTAGAGAGGTAAATTCCATGAACAAAGAGAAATTCACAAAGGAGGTCTTGGCAGCCGAAACGACTATGTACCATGT
>CAYUSE010000073.1:6113-7185 GCA_964447095.1 uncultured Lachnospiraceae bacterium
ACAAAGAGAAATTCACAAAGGAGGTCTTGGCAGCCGAAACGACTATGTACCATGTCGCAAAATCAATCCTTGTTTATGACGCCGATTGTGAGGACGCGGTACAGGAGGCGGTTTTAAAGGCGTTTTCAAAGCTTAACACACTTCGCGAGGAACGCTATTTTAAAACGTGGCTGATAAGAATACTCATAAATGAATGTTATAGGTATAAAAGGGGTTCAAAAAGGCTTGTGCCGTTTGACGACGCGATAAACGAGGCGGCGGAGGAGAAGGACTATTCAGACCTTTATCGCGCGGTCTTAAAGCTGAAAGAGCCGATACGGATAGTCATAACGCTGCATTACATAGAGGGCTATTCGGTGGAGGAAATCGGAAAAATACTTAAAATACCGCCGGGAACGGTCAAAAGCCGGTTGCATAACGGAAGAAAGCTGTTAAAGCTTGAACTTTCCGACTGATTGAAAGGAGCAAATAAAATGAATAAAAACGATTTAAAAAATTCCTTTCCTGAACCCACACGGGAATTTCACGAAAAACTTTGTCAGACACTTGACGGTCTATCAGAAAAGGAGAATACAAAAATGAAAAAATTTACGGTTAAAAAAGGTTTAATTCTTGCGGCGGCTATATCAATTCTTGCTATCGGCTCGGCGGCAGTCGCGACACAGGGCACGATAAGAAGTATTTCGGGAAACTCGACAAGCTTTCCGAACTATAAAACAATTCCTGCGGCGGAAACACTTCAAAAGGATATAGGAATAACGCCGAAAATAGTATCGGAATTTTCAAACGGCTATGCGTTTGACGGCGCCGTAAAGGTCAATAACAGCATTGACGACATAGAGGAAAACACAAGAACAACGGTTGTTGACAATAACGGCAAGGAAATGAAGTATAAATCCATATCCGTCAAATACACAAAGGACGGCGGCAGAATTACGCTTGACGCCGACCCTGCCGAATATAACATGGATAAAAATACGGAGGAAACGGAAAATTATAACGGCGTTTCAATCAGATACAATGCGTTTACAAATAAGTTTGTGCCCGGAGATTATCAGCAGACCGAGCAGGA
>CAYUSE010000074.1:0-7113 GCA_964447095.1 uncultured Lachnospiraceae bacterium
ATCTCGATATTTTTTGTATTATAATATTAGATATAGTTAACATCACTGGACAGTCGCGAGAATTTTTTGTAAACACTTAATGATGGAAGGTGGTGAAGGAAAAGTGGAGGTAACAGATATTAGAATAAAAAGAGTTTCAACAGACAGCAGAATGAAAGCGATTGTGTCCGTTACATTTGATAATGCCTTTGTTGTGCATGACATCAAAATCATCGAGGGACAAGACAAGCTGTTTACAGCGATGCCCAGCAGAAAGACACCGGATGGAGAATATAAAGATATAGCGCATCCTATTAACAGTGATATGAGGACACGGCTTGAAGAGGAAATTTTAGCGAAATATGAAGATGAGCTGAAAAATGACATAATAGATAATTAAGGTCTGACAGGGTTTATTTTAGCCCTGTCAGATTTTTCTTGACATAGATAAGAATTAACTGTAAAATAGAATAGAAATTTCACATTATAAAGGAGAAAAATATGTTAAATATAGGCTGCCATTTATCGGCATCAAAGGGTTATCTCAGTATGGGAAAGGAAGCTGTAAAAATCGGCGCGAATACATTTGCGTTTTTTACGCGCAATCCCCGAGGCGGCTCGGCGAAGAAAATAGATGAAAATGACGTAAAAGAATTTTTGGAATTTGCAAAGGAGCATGAATTTGCAACACTTGTTGCCCATGCTCCATATACGTTAAATGCGTGTTCCGACAAGAGCGAAACGCGTGAGTTTGCGCTTAACACTATGCGTGATGATTTACGCCGTATGGAATACACCCCAAATCAATATTATAATTTTCATCCGGGCAGCCATGTAGGACAAGGCGTTGATACAGGAATTGACTTTATTGTGAAACAGTTAAACGAGGTTTTGACGGAGGATATGACGACAACGGTTTTGCTTGAAACAATGGCTGGCAAGGGAAGCGAAATAGGACGCTCCTTCGAGGAATTAAAGCGGATTATAGACGGCGTAAATTTAAAAAACAAGCTCGGCGTATGCCTTGACACGTGCCACGTCTATGACGCGGGCTATGATATTGTAAATGACCTTGACGGCGTGCTTGACGAGTTTGACCGCGTTATAGGGCTTGACTATCTCAAAGCCCTGCACATGAACGACAGCAAAAACCCGTTTGAGAGCCACAAGGACAGGCACGAGAAAATCGGCGAGGGCAGTATCGGCTTTGACACAATGGTTAATGTGATAAATAATGACAGACTGAAAAATCTGCCGATTATTCTTGAAACGCCCAACGAGCTTGACGGTTATGCGCATGAGATTTCCATGCTTAGAAACGCATATAAAAGATAGAGGTGCAGATATGAATATTCCAAATGACCCGATTATCTTGTTAAGCTTTATAAATACTAAGCTTCGTGATTTCTATTCCTCGCTTGATGCTCTTTGCGAGGATTTAGGCATAGAAAAATCCGAGCTTATTTCTAAGCTCGGAAATATCGGCTATAATTATGATGAAACTCAAAATCGGTTCAGGTGATTACATGCTTTCCACTGTTTCAATGCCAAGCAAGCCGAGTGCGGTTTTAATCACGCGCGTTGTTGCATCAACGATTGCAAGACGCGCTTTTTTTGTTTCAATATCCACATCGTCCTTCATAATCGGGTTTGTGTTATAGAACTTATTAAATGCCTTCGTCAGATTTGTGACATACCTGTTTATATAAAACGGCTCATTTTTATCGGCGGCATCAAGAACCGCGTCGCCGAACGCGTTAAGCTGTTTTACAAGCGCGTATTCCTCATCAGACGTTGCCTTTGACAAATCCGCGTTACTGTAGTCAATGCTCTCTGCCTTCCTTAAAATACTTCTTCCGCGGGCATAGCCGTATTGACAATATGGTCCTGATTCGCCTTCAAAATCAAGCATGGTATCCCAGCTTAAATCAATATCTCTGTCGCGGCTGCTGTGTAAAAATGTATAAAGCACTGCGCCGATTCCGATTTTCTTTGCAGCGTCATCTTTATCCTCAACGTTTGAATTGTTGCTCTCAATTATTTCACGTGTTTTATCGATTGATTCATTCAGTACATCATCAAGAAGAACAACATCGCCGTGACGGGTCGAAAGATTTTTTCCGCCAAAACGGACAAGCCCAAATCCTACAAATTCGCAGCTGTCCGCCCAATCCCAGCCTGCTTTTTTCATAACGGTAAAGAATTGTCTGAAATGAAGCGCCTGCGGATTGCCGACAACATATATATTTTTATAAAAATCGTATGTTCTGTGACGGTACAGCGCGGCGGCAATATCGCGTGTTGCGTAAATTGTTGCGCCGTTGGATTTCAGAATAATACACGGCGGCATATTCAAATCAGATAAATCAACCACCTGCGCGCCCTCACTTTCAACAAGCAAGCCCTTATCGCGCAAAAGCTCCACAACCTCGTCCATTTTATCGGAATAGAACGCCTCTCCGTTGTAGGAGTCAAATTTCACGCCGAGCTTATCGTATGTCTTTTTGTACTCGACAAGGCTCACTTCGCGGAAATACTTCCAAAGAGCAGTCGTTTCCTCGTCGCCGTCCTCAAGCTTTTTGAAATAATCGCGCGCCTCGTCCTCCAATTCGGGATGTTTTTCCGCTTCTTCGTGGAATTTCACATATATTTTGAGAAGCTCGTTTATCGGGTCTTTGTCAATAACTTCCTTGTTTCCCCAGCGCTTGTAGGCTGAGATTAGTTTTCCGAACTGTGTTCCCCAATCGCCTAAGTGGTTGAGCGACTGCACATTATATCCCAAATGCTTATAAATTCTCGCGAGAGAGTTGCCGACAGCCGTTGAAAAAAGATGTCCGATATGAAACGGTTTTGCGATATTCGGCGAGGAATACTCAACAAGAACGGTTTTGTTTTGTCCTATATCAGATGCCCCCCAATTGTCGCCTGCCTTGTTTATCGCGTCAATTGTTGTCTTTTCAAACTCGGCGCGGTTATAGAAAAAGTTCACGTAGCCGCCGACAGCCTCTACTTTTTCGAGAGCCGTGTCGCCCGAGAATTTTTCCGCAAGCTCGTTTGCGATTAACGGCGGAGCTTTGCGAAGAACTTTTGCGAGCGGAAAACACGGGAACGCCAAATCGCCCATTTTTTCCTCGGGCGGTATTTCAACGGCATTTTCAATGACCGATTTTTCCAATTCCGTAAATTCCGCAAGCTTGTCTGTTACATAAGCTTTATAATTCATTTGTTTATCTCCTTATCGTTTATCAATTATTTGTTATTTTATCACAGAGTAGGCTTATATGCAATATTGATTTTTCTTTTTTTCGTGAAATTTATTTACTTTTTTTGCGGTTTATTATATAATAGTATAAATTGAGCATATTTTGGGGAGTGACAGTATGTTTCATAAAATGCGGAGAAAAAATCAGGAATTAACCTGTGAGGAAAATGAAAGGATACTAAACACCGTATCGTCAGGTGTTCTTGCGCTGTATGATGATAACGGCTATCCTTACGCCGTGCCGCTGAATTTTGTATATCACGGCAACGCGGTATATTTCCATTGCGCGAAGGAAGGTCATAAAATTGACGCTGTAAAAAACTGCGATAAAGCGTCATTTTGCGTGGTGGCAAAAGATGCAGTCGTTGCAGAGAAGTTTGCGACAGATTACTACAGTGTTATAGTTTTCGGCAACGTACAGATAATTTCGGAGCAGGAGGAAATGAGAAGCATTTTAAGAATGCTCAACAGCAAGCTTGCTCCCGATTTTCCCGAAGAGGGGAATATTGAAATAGAGAAAGGTATAAAAAATGTATGTATAATTAAATTGGAAGCGGAGCATATAACCGGAAAAGCCGCAAAGCAGGGAATAAGAGATATAAAATAGGAGGAACAACAAATGGGAAAGTTATTTGGAACAGACGGAATACGCGGAATAGCAAACAAGGATTTAACGGCAGAGCTGGCATTTAAAACAGGTCAGTGCGGAGCGTATGTTTTAACAAAGCATACGGTAAGCCGTCCGAGAATACTGATAGGAAAGGACACGCGAAAATCGGGCGATATGCTTGAAGCCGCGCTTACGGCGGGACTTTGCTCAGTCGGCGCGAAAGTAATTCCGCTCGGCATTGTTCCGACGCCTGCTGTTGCATATCTTACGCGGCTTTATAAGGCGGACGCAGGCGTTGTTATCAGTGCGTCGCATAACCCGTGTGAATACAACGGAATAAAATTCTTTAACGGCGACGGCTATAAGCTGTCGGACGGTATCGAAAACGAGATTGAAGCGTATATTTTAGGTGAAAAAACAATAGAAAATCTTCCGACGCACGGCGGCGTGGGCTATGTAAGCGCGAACCACAACGCAGTTGAGGACTATGTTTCTTTCGCCTGCTCAACTACCGACTGCCGTCTTGACGGCATGACAATCGCCGTTGACTGCGCAAACGGCGCAAGCTATGAAACGGCGTTCAAGGCGCTCAATAAGCTCGGCGCAAATGTCGAGGCTATACATAACACTCCTGACGGCGTGAATATCAATCACAAATGCGGCTCAACCCACATGGAAAGCCTTCAGGCTTATGTTACGTCAATCGGCGCGGACATCGGTATTGCGTTTGACGGCGACGCTGACAGAATGCTTGCCGTTGACGAAAAAGGCAATCTGATTGACGGTGACCAGATTATGGCAGTATGCGCGAATTTCATGCGCGAGCAGGGCAAGCTGAAACAAAATACGCTTGTAGCGACGGTTATGAGCAATTTGGGACTGTTTATCGCGGGCGAGGGAATCGGCATGAATGTGCTGAGAACAAAGGTCGGCGACAGATATGTGCTTGAGGAAATGCTCAAAAACGGCTATAATATCGGCGGCGAGCAGTCGGGACATATTATTTTCCTTGACCATAACACCACGGGCGACGGTCTTGTAAGCGCAATTCAATTCCTGTCCGTGCTGAAAAAGACGGGCAAAAAAGCGTCCGAGGCGGTATCTATTGTTAATATTCTGCCGCAGGTGCTTGTAAATGCAACGGTAAAGCTTGAAAACAAGGACAAATACATGGAAAACGAGGAAATCGCGGCGGCGTGCAAGGCTCTTGAAGATGAATTTGCAGGCGACGGCAGAGTGCTTATCCGTCCCTCAGGAACAGAACCGCTTGTACGTGTTATGATTGAGGGCAAGGATAAGGAATACATAAAGAAAAAGGCAACGGAGCTTGCCAAAATGATTGAAAAATTACTTGGATAAAAGGAAGGGTAAAATATGAAGAAGATTATATCTGGAATTTTGATTTGTATTATGATGCTTTTGCCGTGTCAGGTATTCGCGTCAACAACGATTTTGATTGACGGCGAAAAAATCGGCTTTGAGGCTGAGCCGTTTATAACGAATGGAACAACCTTTGTACCGATGCGAGCGATTTTTGAAAAATTAGGCGCGTCTGTTGAGTGGAACGGCGATACGAGAACGGTCACATCACGCAAGGACGGTATTATAATAAGCCTTACGATAGACAGCAAAACGGCTTATAAAAACGGCGCGCCCTGCGAGCTTTTGGAAGCGCCCGTAATTAAGGACGATTTCACAATGATACCGTTAAGATTTGTCGCGGAAAGCCTCGGCTGCGACGTCGCATGGGAGGACAGCACAAAAACCGTCACGATAACAACAACGTCGATTGCGGGCGCAAAAGTTGGTTTTGTCGGCGACAGCATTTGTTTCGGTTCAAATTATGAGGGCGGATATGCTAAAGTGTTAAGCGATATAAATTCGATTACAGCGTATAACGAGGGCTTAGGCGGCGCGACAATAGCAAGAAATGTAACATGGAATGAAAACAACAGCGGCTTGCGTCCGTGTATAATTGATTTACTGGATAATCTTCCCGATGATTTGGATTATCTGATTATTGAGGGCTCGGTAAATGATTTCTGGAGTCATGTGACATTGGAGGGCGATGCGGACACCTCGTTTAACGGCGCGGTAAATACGTTATTGCAAAAGGCAAAAGCGGAATATCCCGATACGAAAATCGGTTTTGTGATTTCGCATGACGCTTTTACTTATAACGCCGAGGACGGTTATAAGCCGTACTATGAGGCGGTCAAAGCCGCATGCGGCAGGTTCGGCGTTCCGTATCTTGACCTGTACGCCGTGAATAATGCAGACATGGGCGTAAACGTAAAGGACGCGGAACAGAAAAAATTGTATTTTGGCACGGATGCGCATCCTGAGGGCGACGGAGTACACCCCAATAAATTCGGCTATGAGGAAATATACGCAAAGCCGATAGCGCAATGGATGAAAACACTGTAATTATGAAAGATTTAATTTTAAACGGAAGCGAAAAAATGAATATTGCTTTGAGCGGCGAACAGGCTGATGAGCTTATAGCTTATGCCGATTTGCTTGTTGAATGGAACGAAAAAATCAACCTGACTGCTATAACCGATAATGAGGGCATTGCGACAAAGCATTTTCTCGACAGTCTGAGCGCGATAACAACAGGTTATGTAAACGGCAGGGTAATTGACGTCGGCACGGGCGCAGGCTTTCCCGGACTTGTCTTAAAAATCGCGAAGCCCGAAATTGAGCTTACGCTTCTTGACAGTTTAAATAAGCGCGTGAATTTCTTGCGTACGGTATCGGACAATTTAAATTTGACCGGCGTTGATTTTGTTCACGCGCGCGCCGAGGACGCAGGTAAAAATGCTGAATATCGCGGTAAATTTGATACCGTAGTGTCAAGAGCGGTTGCAAATATGGCAGTGCTTAGTGAATGGTGTTTACCGTTTCTTAAAATCGGAGGATATTTCCTCGCGCTTAAAGGTCCGCTTGCAGACGAGGAGCTTAAAGACGCGAAGCGCGCAATTTCAATTCTCGGCGGCAAGATAGAGGACGTAAAGGAAATTGAAATTCCGTTTACGGAGCTTAATCATAAAATAATAATTGTAAAAAAAGTGCGACAAACTCCGATGAAATATCCCAGAAAACCCGCGATTGCGGCAAAAAATCCTATCGAACAATGCTATAATCTGCGAAAATAAGAAAATAATGTAAAATAAAGGCAAATTCGGTCAAACGAATTTGCTTTCTTTTTGGAAAATTTATGATATAATAGTACCTGTAAGACAGAGTATCAACAACGGTA
>CAYUSE010000075.1:0-7061 GCA_964447095.1 uncultured Lachnospiraceae bacterium
GAAAAACGCACAAATCCGCGCAGTAAATCCATTTCTCCGAAAACTGTTTTTGCCGAATTTATGACATGATTAACACAATCAAGCGTCAAATAATTTGTTATATTTTTTCCGATTTTGAAGCCCGCCATAATAAAATTAAAAATAGTAATCTCTTTATCCGGCAGATTTGAAAGGTATGCTAAAAATATGGCATAAAGAGCTCTTTTGGATATTTTGTTATAAATGGATTTTTCTACTCTTTCCGCTTTTTCGTTGCTCGTTTCTATTGTCTCGTACTCGCAGAATATTGTCTGCTGGACATTTTCCTCTGACTGTATATTGTAGGGAATAGTACGCAGGGAATAGCATTCAAAAATAACGGTGAGCAGACCGTAAAAAGTGCCGTCATACAAATATATCACATTTCTCCCGTCAGACATTTTATTCTGACCTCCTTTGAAGGCTCGTCAAAAAGGCTTACCTGACCATATCCCGATACGCCCTGATCCGACAGCATCATCGGTTTTATCAATTCCTGACGAAGCCATATATTCTGAAAGGTTTTTCCATTTGCGACAATAAAATATTTTGCCCTTTTCATTGAAATTCTCATTTTCTTCAAATCCTCGAACGTAAGGCGGCTCATTTTGCGCGCCTGTACAATTTTAAGCGCTGAACGCACCCCAATTCCCGGAATTCGCAAAATCATCTTATACGGCGCGGAATTTATTTCAACGGGAAATAGTTCTAAATGACGGAGCGCCCATTCGCATTTCGGGTCTATTACATTGCTGAAATTCTGACTTTCTCCATCCAATAATTCCTCGGCTCGAAAATCGTAAAACCGAAGCAGCCAGTCTGCCTGATAAAGACGATGTTCACGAAGAAGCGGCGGCGCGGTTGTCGGTAAATTTGGATTTGTGCCGATTGGAACATAAGCCGAATAAAATACGCGCTTAAGAGAAAATTTATCATAGAGATTTTGCGTCAGTGTCAGTATGTTTTTATCTGTTTCAGGCGTTGCCCCTACTATCATTTGCGTACTCTGCCCCGCAGGAGCAAAGGAGGGAGCGTGATTATACACGGCTATTTCTTGTTTTGACTGTGAAATAGACTTGCTGATGCTTTTCATCGGAGTAATAATATTTTTCTTTGTTTTCTGCGGAGCAAATTCCGACAGCGATTTTTCAGACGGCAGTTCTATATTTACGCTTATCCTATCGGCAAGAAAACCAAGCTGTCTTATAAGCTCTTGAGACGCGCCGGGAATTGTTTTGGCGTGAATATAGCCGTTAAATTTATACTCATATCTTAAAATAGAAAGCGTGTTTATAATCTGCTCCATTGTATAATCGGGATTTTTTATTACTGCACTTGACAAAAACAAGCCCTCGATGTAATTTCTTTTATAAAATTCAATCGTTAAATCAGCGACTTCTCTTGGTGTAAACGAGGCTCTTGGGACGTCGTTTGAAACACGGTTTACGCAATATTGGCAATCGTAAATGCAGCAGTTTGTAAGCAGAATTTTTAAAAGGGAAATACACCTTCCGTCGCCTGCAAAGCTATGGCAAATGCCTGCGACCGCTCCCGAACCTATTCCGTTTGGCGTGTTTTTTCTGCTTGAGCCGGACGAGGAACATGATGCGTCATACTTTGCGGCATCCGATAAAATACGCAGTTTTTCCATGGTTTCCATACAGTTCCAGCTCCTTTCAATACAAAGTATATCATACGAACATACATTTGTCAAATGTTTTTTTGGATAATTCCTGAAATTTATTTCTTGTTTTTGACTTGTCAAAATACTAAAAATATAGTACAATAATATGTTAGAAAAAGAAATAAACTAATGAGGTGACATTTAATGACAGGTATTCTTGTAACAATCTTAATTTATGCTGTTTTAGGATATGCTGCATGGCAGTATTCTTTAGCTCCCGCTTTTAAGTCGGGAAGAAAGGGAGAAAAAAATGCGGTGTATATAATTGCAGTTATTGCCGCCGCTTTCGCTGTACGCGTTATCTGTGCCGTGATGTATAAGGGTCACGAAACCGATATAAGCTGTTTCAGCGCATGGTCGGATATGATATTCCGTGACGGAATTTCAAATTTTTATACATCTGAGGCGTTTCATGATTATCCGCCCGGATATATGTATGTACTGTATATTATAGGCGCAATTAAGAGCGTATTTAACCCTCAGGAGGGCGGGCTTTATTTGCTTATAAAGTTTCCTGCTATAGTGATTGATTTGCTGACAGGCATTTTCATTTACAACATTGCGAAGAAAAAGTTCGGTGATGCTGTAAGCGCGCTGTTTGCCGCAGTTTACGTGTTTAATCCGAACGTAATTTTAAACAGCTCGCTTTGGGGACAGGTTGATACGGTATATACAATACTTGTCGCGCTTATGATTTATTTTATCAGTGAAAAACGCATGATACCGTCATATTTTATATTTGCGCTCTGTATCTTCGTAAAACCGCAGGCGTTTATTTTCACGCCGCTTCTTGTTTACGGAATTATTGAAAATGTATTTTTGCCGAAATTCAATAAAGACGCATTTATAAAAAATCTTGCATGGGGACTTGGCGCAATAGCCGCGCTTGTCATAATTGCGCTGCCTTTCGGGCTTAACAATGTAATAGGACAATATACGGCAACGCTTGCGTCATATCCGTATAAGACTGTAAACGCATTTAATATCTGGTGCGCTTTCGGACAAAACTGGTCGGGTCTTACAACTGCATCGAGCATAATCGGATATGCATTTCTCGCTCTTATTGTCGCATACTGCACTTATATATTTTTTAAATCAAAAAACAGCGGGAAATATTTCTTCGTGGGCGCACTGCTGTCGCTTGCTACATTTATGCTTTCCGTCAAAATGCATGAAAGATATGCATTTCCTACAATGCTTCTTCTGCTTATGGCGCTTATTATGACGGAAAATAAGCATGAATATCTGTTCTATGGAATTACATCGCTTGCGCAGTTCTTTAATTCTGCATGGGTGCTGTTTGTTTATCAGCAGGATATAAATAAATATTTCAAAAGCCCCGTTGTATATGTCGCTTCATTCATCAATATTGCAATTTTCATATATATGATATATATTGCTCATAAATATTATATTCATGATACGCCGATTGAAAAAGCTGAAGCAAGTGAAAAAAAGAACGCTAAAGCATCTGCTTCAAAGCAGGCAAAAATGCAAAAATCTCCTGAGGGAATCAATAAAATAGCAGTCAGCAAGGTATTTAAAAAGATTACAAAATTTGACATTATAGCAATGCTTGTGATTACGGCTGTATATTCCTGCTTTGCGCTCTGCAATCTCGGTGATATGCACACGCCTCAGACTGATATTGAGCTTGCGGACGCTCCGGTTACTGTTGATTTGGGAAATGACACATACGTTCAGAAAATCAAGTTCTATTTAGGCTCTTATGAGCTGAATGAAAACCGCGCAATCAATATGGAATTAAAAGCCTCCGACGGTTCGGTGGTGTCAAGCAAGAACCTTACCGATGGCTCTGTATTCTATTGGTCTGAGGAAAATATAGCAGAGAATGCGCGATATATCACGCTTTCGACAAATGGAGAACATCTTACAATTAAAGAGTTTGCTGTTATGGATAACACAGATAATTATGTTACGCCTGCAAACGCGTCTGATACGTCAATAGCAAATTTATTTGACGAGCAGGAGTATATACCGGAACGAACAAGCTTTCATAACAGCACGTATTTTGATGAAATTTATCATGCAAGAACGGCGTATGAATTTGTTCACAGCCTGTCAGTGTACGAGTGGACGCATCCGCCTCTCGGTAAGGTATTTATCTCACTCGGCATTCTGATATTCGGAATGTGCCCGTTCGGCTGGAGAATTGTCGGAACTCTTTTCGGAATATTTATGATTCCGTTTATGTATCTGTTTGCAAAACGTCTTACAAACAAATCATGGCTCGCGCTTGTGACGTGCGTGCTGTTTACGTTCGATTTCATGCACTTCGCGCAAACTCGTATTGCAACGATTGACGTGTATATCACGACGTTTGTAATACTGATGTATTATTTTATGTATAAATATTATGCAGTAAGCTTTTACGACACGCCGTTTAAAAAGACGCTTGTTCCTCTGGCGCTGTCGGGCATCTGCATGGGATTGGGCATTGCGAGCAAATGGACGGGCATTTACGCGGGAGCGGGACTTGCCGTGATATTCTTCATAGTAATGTACAAGCGTTACGCGGAATATCTGTATGCGCAGAAAAATCCGAAAGGCGAAACAAACGGAATACAGCACAGTTTTATAATCGAAAACTTTAAGCCTTATTTTATAAAGACTATATTATGGTGCTGCATATTCTTTGTACTTGTGCCCGCCTGCATCTACTGTCTGTCGTATATTCCGTATCTGCAAGCGCCGGATGCTCACGGCTTTAAGACGATAATTGATAATCAGCAGTCGATTTATACCTATCATTCAAAGACGGTTCTCGGGTCAACGCATCCGTATTCGTCTGTATGGTACGAATGGATTATAATGAAGCGTCCTATCTGGTATTATTCGGGAACAATTTCCGATACCGTAAAGGAGGGCATAAGCTCGTTCGGCAATCCGCTTGTATGGTGGATTGGAATACCTGCGTTTTTATACATGATATACGCGGCGATTGTGAAAAAGAATAAAACGGCGGCGTTTTTGGCTATAGGATATATTGCTAATCTTATATTCTGGATACCGATTACAAGACTGACGTTTATATACCATTATTTCCCGATGGTTCCGTTTATCGCGCTTATGATTGGATATTCTATAAATCTTATTTATAATGAGGCAAAGGACGACAAAAACCAATTGACGCTGAAAACGATAGGGAAAATTAAGTTCGGCTCCAAGCAGTCTGTAATTATTGGCGCGTTTATTTACGCGGCGCTTGCTGTTATACTGTTTATAATGTTCTATCCCGTATTGTCGGGTCATCCTGTTTCGGTGAATTATGTAACTAAATTTTTGAAGTGGTTTAGTTCATGGGTATTGATTTAAAGAGGAGATAACAATGAGAATTATACAATCGAATGAAATTACCGAAGCGGTAAAACAAATGTGTATTAAAGCAAATTGCCATATAAACGATGATATTAAATCCGCTTTAACAGAGAGTGTCAAATCAGAAAAATCGGAAGTTTCGCGCGGTATTCTTGAAAATCTTCTGAAAAATGCCGAAATAGCGCATAAAAAGGAAGTGCCGATTTGTCAGGATACTGGTATGGCAGTATTCTTTGTTGAAATAGGTAATGAAGCTCATGTAGAAGGCGATACAATAACCGAGGCAATCAATAAAGGCGTGTCGGAAGGATATACGGAAGGTTATCTGAGAAAATCCGTTGTCGCCGACCCCTTAGACCGCGTAAACACAAAGGACAACACGCCGGCTGTTATTCATTACGATTTTGTAAAGGGCGATAAGATTAAAATTATCTTTGCGCCAAAGGGGTTCGGCAGCGAAAACAAGAGCGCGCTTAAAATGCTGAATCCTTCGGACGGACTTGACGGAATTGTTGATTTTGTAGTTGATACAGTGAGAAAAGCGGGCGCAAATCCGTGTCCGCCGATGGTGATAGGCGTTGGAATAGGCGGCACGATGGATAAGGCGGCAGAGCTTGCAAAAAAAGCTCTTACGCGCGATATTACCGTACATAACAGCAAACCGTTTTATAGGGATTTGGAACAAACCTTGCTTGATAAAATCAATAAGCTCGGCATAGGTCCGCAGGGAATGGGCGGCACAACAACTGCGCTTGCCGTAAATATCGAAACATATCCTACGCATATAGCGGGACTTCCTGTGGCAGTTAATGTGAACTGTCACGCAACACGCCATGCAGTTATGGTGATTTGACAGTTTCGCCGGTCTTGACAAAGATGCTAAAATGAAGTAAAATATAGGTAAAGTATCTTATATAAAAGGAGAGAGCTATGAAAAAGAGATTATTTTCATTTGCATTGATTTTAATACTGATAATAGGAAATGTATCGGCATCGGCTTCGTGCAATGTTGTAACCATAATGTACCATAATATTACAAATGACAGTAACAGATGGGATGATTACTGTATTCCGCCGTCTCAGCTCGAATCAGACATAGAGTATTTTTTAAATCATGGATACGTGACGCTCACAGCGTCAGAGCTTGCGGACGAAAGCATGAGCAATTTGAACGGCAAAAATGTGCTTCTGCTGACATTTGATGACGGATATGCAGGCTGGTACACGCATGTTCTGCCGATTTTACGGAAATATAACGCAAAAGCTACAATGTATGTTGTCGGAGCAAAGATGAACCATTACGGCTATCTTGCCGATTATCAGATAAAAGAGCTTGCAAACAGCGGCTTGGTGGAAATAGGAAATCATACCGATAAAATACATCAGGCTCCGCTTGAGCTTGTAAAAAAGCTATATGATGACAATTATGCGTTTTGGGATATTGTAGACGATATAAAAACAAACGGCGCAAAAATTGAAGCTGTAACAGGAAAGCCTGTGACGAGCATTTCATGGCCGTACGGCTACTGTACAGATGCGCTTGATAAAGCGGTAAAACGCGAGGGCTATAAAATATCCTTCAGTACAAATTACGGAGTGAATGTGTATAACGGAAACGCATCGGAGCTGTTTAACAGAATAAACAGAGAGTATTCAACGACTTCTGCCGATTTGTTGGCAAGAGCCGAGAGTAAATTTTAAAAGCGGAGGGGAAAGAAAATGAACATGGAAATGCTGCACCCGGCAGATCAGCTTGTCATGATTATGGAGCGAATTTACAGCTACGGCATGACAACAACTTCCGGAGGAAACTTGTCAATACTTGATGATAACGGCGATATTTGGATTACGCCCGGAAGTATTGATAAGGGAAATCTTACGAGAAACGATATGGTTTGTATTAAGCCTGACGGAACGATTATAGGCAATCATAAGCCATCGAGTGAATATCCGTTTCATCAGAATATTTATAAGGTGCGCCCTGATTTAAAGGCGGTTCTGCATGCGCATCCTCCGGCTT
>CAYUSE010000076.1:0-6969 GCA_964447095.1 uncultured Lachnospiraceae bacterium
CCGCTCCTTCCATATCAGCCGATTAAACAGGCATCGCAAGATACCGTTCAATCTCAAACATTTCCATTCTCCCGTCCATTTTCGCCAATGCCTTTTTCATTCCGCATTGAACAGCGGCAGGAATTTTCATAAGCTCTGATAGTCTTAATATTTCATCATAGCCGGAAAGAAGCGTATTTTCATCAGTCAAATATGACAAATTGGTATTATTGAAAATATCCGTGAATTTCAATCTTGACGCTTCTTCTATGCGGATTGCCGTTTCAAGCAATTCTTCACACTTTCTCGTCAGCGGCCGTTTGGTGTTTACGACAAAATGCATTTGATATCCGAATTTTTCAAACAAATTCCGATATACGCCGAGAGCATAAGCGCCGTCGTCATCTCCGCCGACATCAAAAATCACCGTACCGCCGTTTTCTTCAAAAACCGAGCGTACCTCAGCAGGCACTATCGGCATATCAAGGTTTGTTGACGCGTACTGTCCCGCAATAAGCCTTATACCGTTTTCCGTCAAAAGCCTTTTTACGTCATTTGCGCGAAAATATGGATTTACCGTATCCATATCAACTACAGTTACATCATTTCCAAAGCGTTTCTCATTCATAGCGAAATTCAGCGCCATTTCCGTTTTTCCGCTCCCGAAATGACCGGCAAAGATATGAATATTTGTATTCAGCCGTTCAACCATCGTGTTTCTCCTTAATACAGAATATCAGAGTTTAATAGCCCGTCGGTAACTACATATTTAAATAATTACCGCCTTATACAAATATTATATCACCATTATTTGATATTTTCAATATATTTTGCAAAATATTCTTAAAAAGTTCATATTCACTACATTTTTACAATATTTCAAAAATGTAGTGAAGCATTCTTTAGCATTTCTCTCGCATGCGAAAGAGCCGTCTTTGATATATCACCTCCATCTATTATGCGCGCAAGCTCCGTTTCTCTGCCGTTCTGGTCAAGCTCGGCAAGAGTTGTCGAAGCAAGCTCACCCTCTGTATTTTTTAATATTAAATAATGCGTGTTTGCGGCAGAGGCAAGCTGAGGTAAATGCGTTATGCATACCACCTGCTTTTTTCTGCCGATTTTGGCAAGCATTTTTGCGATTTTCAGCGCGGCGTTTCCCGAAACGCCCGTATCTATTTCATCAAAAATCAATGTTTCCACATCATCAGTATCAGCAATTATCGATTTAATCGCAAGCATAACTCTTGAAAGTTCACCGCCCGAGGCAATTTTCACCAACGGCTTCAGCGGTTCTCCCGGATTTGCGCTGATTAAAAATTCCACATTGTCCGCTCCGTTTTCAGTGTATGCGCCGCTGTCCTCCACCTCTACGCAAAACCGCGCCTTTTCCATATTGAGTTCTCTTAATGACTGTTCAATTTTATTTTGAAGCTCCTCCGCGGATTTTCTTCGGATTGCTGTAAGGCATTCTGATGCGGCTTTCAATTTAGCCGTAATTTTTGTAAGCTCTGATTGAAGCTCTGCCGTTTTTTCATTACTTAATCTTATATCGTTAAGCTCGCTCTTTATTTTTGAAAGATATTCAAGCACAGCCTCAATAGTGCTGCCGTATTTCCTTTTAAGCTTTGATATTAAATCAAGCCTTTCCTCAGTTTCATCAAGCGCCTTCTCGTCAAAATCAACCGTATCGGCAAAGCTTTTAAGCTCGCCTGACGCATCCTCAATAGAATAAACCGCCTCTGAAACCACGTCATAAACCGATTTAACAGCAGGATTAAGCTCAGCAATTTCTGCAAGCTCATTTGCCGCCATACTCAGATTATCGTATGCAGACGGTGTATCTGAGCTTTCATAAAGCTTCTCATAAGCAGACGCCGCTGCGGATTTTATTTTTTCGGCATTTGAAATAACATCTCTCTGGTTTTTCAATTCCTCCTCTTCTCCGCGCGTCAGATTAGCGGTCTCAATTTCCTTGATTTGATATTCCAGCAAATCAATTCGCTGCATTTTTTCTTTTTCATCCATTTCAAGAGATTTAATATCTCGTTCAACAGCCTTCATTTTGCGGTAAAGGGCTTTGTATTCATCAAGTGTTTCCAAATCCCCTGCATAATCGTCAAGAAAATTTATATGCTTACGCGGATTTAAAAGTGCCTGATTATCGTGCTGACCATGTATATTTATAAGACAATCTGACAATTCGCGTAAAGTATTAAGCGTAACAACAATACCGTTAATTCTCGCCGTACTCTTACCGTCCTTTGTAATTTTGCGCGTAATTATAATCTGATTGTCCTCAGCTTCAATATCATTTTCTTCAAGTATTTTCATTGCGGCTTTATTCGCGTCAAATACCGCCTGAACAACTGCTTTTTCTTCTCCGAAGCGCACAAGCTCCTTGTTTGCTCTGTCACCCAAAATCATATTGATGGAGTCAATAATTATTGACTTTCCCGCTCCCGTTTCACCAGTAAGCACGCTCATTCCGTCATAAAAGCTTACCTCAAGCTCATCAATCACAGCAACATTTTTTATTGATAAATGATTAAGCATCAGTCACCTCTCCTTTAAACCGGAAAATTTTTCGGAGCTTTTCTGCAATTTCTGCCGCCTTGCTTTCACTTGATGCGATTATAAGCAAAGTGTCATCACCCGCGATAGAGCCGAGAAATTCATCTCTCATTGAGGTATCAACCGATGCCGCAACAGCCGATGCCATGCCCGGATATGTCTTAATCACTATCGTATGAAGCGCACAATCTATTTCACGAACAGCATCGGAAAAAATATTGATATGCTTATCCGTGCCGCTATTGACCGCACTCGCAGCAGAATATACCGAACCGCCGTCGTGAGACGGGATTTTTATAAGTCCCATTTCTTTAATATCTCTGGAAACAGTAGCCTGAGTAACTTTGTAGCCTGCTTTTTGAAGCTCCTCAATAAGCTGTTCATGCGTTTTTATTTTATTGTCTTTTATGATTTTCAATATTTGTCCCTGACGCTTATACTTCATTTTCTTCTCCTAATAATTATGACAGTTTCTTTAAAACCGTATCATAAAACGACTGATTGCCTATTTTGATAAGCTGAAATTCATACTTGGATTTTGTTATAATGATTTCATCAGCTTCTCAAATTCTTCCCTGAACATTGCCGTCAGCGGATACAATAGCAGTTGAACCCGCATACTCATTATCGAGCCTTATCCGTATCTGTTTTTCGGAAGGCAGTACTGCGCTTCTTGCAGAAAGAGTATGAGCGCATATAGGCGTCGCAACATACAGCTGCATTCTCGGATCTACAACCGGTCCGCCTGCCGAGACGGAATATCCCGTTGAGCCTGTCGGAGTAGCAATGACCAGCCCGTCAGCTATATATCGGTTCACAAGCTGACCATCCGTATATAATTCAATCCCAATCAGCCGCGCGCCGTCCGATTTTGATACAACCACATCATTAAGAGCATGGCAGCCTCCCTGCATAATGCCGTCTTTTTTGATTTCAATTTTCATCATCATTCGTTTTTCCACGACATACATTTTGGAAAGCAGTTGGTCAAGAGCTGTTTTTAAGCCGTCAATTTCAATTTCCGTCATAAATCCTATTCTGCCGAGATTTATTCCCAAAATAGGCGTGCCTGATTTAGCCGCATTTTCCGCACACTGCAAAATCGTTCCGTCACCGCCGAGCGCGATAATAATCTCCGCTTTATCAAAAAGCTCAGAATATTCAAGATAATTTACGCCTTTACCTATCTCGCAAAACGACTTGTCCATGTATATTTCTGCTTTGCCTATAAGATAATTAACTATTTTTTTCGTATTTATAAGTTCTATATCCTTGCCGTCGTTCGGAATAATCGCTATTTTTCGCATTTTTCATTTCCTCTTCCGCTATGTATATTTATACATTATATCATACAAATTTTTAAAATTCAAGATATTTCATATAAATATAGACAATATTTCAAAAAGATGGTATAATATAGTATATCCATGAACATAATCGTATAGAAACAAGGAGACTTAATAATGGCTGACAATATAAAAACACTCGCGCAGAACAAAAAAGCGCGGCATGAATATTTTATACTTGAAACTCTTGAAGCAGGTATTGAGCTTTGCGGCACTGAAGTTAAATCAATACGTCAGGGAAAGGTCAATATAACCGATTCCTACGCGTCCGTAAAGGACGGCGAGGTTTGGATAAAGCAAATGAATATAAGCCCTTTTGAGCAGGGCAATATTTTTAACCGCGACCCTCTTAGAGACAGGCGATTGCTTTTGCATAAAAAAGAAATCAGAAAGCTTATAGGACAGCTCCAGCAGCAAGGCTATGCGCTTATTCCGCTGTCGGTATATTTAAAGGGTTCTCTCGTCAAGGTATCACTTGCCGTCGCAAAGGGCAAAAAGCTCTACGATAAGCGCGAGGATATTGCCAAGCGCGATGCAAAGCGCAGTATTGACAGAGCCATAAAAGCAAGAAACAGATAAAAGACTGATGCATTTGTTTGCATCAGTCTTTTATTCAGGAGAAATTTTACTTTTTCATTTCAATATAATTCTTAATCATTTCAACGCTTTCAGCCGTTGTAAGACCTGAGGTGTTAAGGCAAAAATCATAATTTGACGTATCCGACCATTCTCTGCCGGTATTATGAAAATAATACTCACGCCGGGTTTTATTCATTGAGTGAATAAGACTTTTCGCGTCCTCAGGATTTAGTTCATAAAGCCGTATAACCCGCCTCATGCAATCTCTTATCGGCGCGTAAAGATACACCTTTACAACATTATTCATATCTCTCAAAACATAATCGGCGCATCTTCCGACAATTACGCAGTCCTCCTTTTGAGCTATTTCGCGTATCAGCTTTGACTGCCGTCTGAAAATATCATCCGCCTCTTCAAGCGATGCCTCGTGTATGCTTTCATCATCTATCGTTTCCTCACCTCCGAGCATTTCAAAAATTTCACGCCCGTAATAATTGATATTAAACTCTCTTGCAAGAGCCTTTCCTATTTCCTTTCCGCCGCTTCCGTAACTTCTTGATATGGTTATAATCATAGCATACACCCCTCTTTCTTTTTACCTTCTATTATTATATATACCACCAAAAACCGATTTCAAACATTTAATTTATATACACACGTATGCAATTTTCAATTGATTTGCTCATTATGCGCGCGCATTCCTCAAGCGACATTTTAACATTTCCCGCCGCCCAATCCTCAAGCACAGACACATACCCTCCGATAAACAGACGCAAATTCATTTCAAAAGAATTTCTATCCTTTATATGCGGCAAAATCACCTCGTCGGAAAGGTAGCGTTCAATTACAATATCCCGAAGCTGCTTCAAAAACTTATCTGCGCCTGCGGTATTAAGCATCGTTTTATACAGTTCCTCGTCGCTTTTTATAAATTCCACAATTCTGCTCATGGCAAGATACGGATTTTCAAGCGAGTTTCTGTAGCTATGCACATCAATCGAGCCGAGAAGTTTTTCAATAACATCGGAATGTATTTTTTCGCGGACATCATCAACACACTTGAAATGAGCGTAAAACGTGCTCCTGTTTAAATCTGCGCAATTTACAATATCCGTAACCGATATTTTATCTTTTTTTGACATCAGCTCGACATAAGCGCGTATTATCGCCTTTTCAGAGCGCGTATAATTTCTATAGTTCTTTCTCTTTTTTACTTCTTCCATTTTTTCATCCTCCGAACAAATACAAACGCCGCCGCAAGCAATACTGCAATAAATACGCATATAAGCGTAATAAGAATAACAGAAGGGCGTTTGTATAAAATTACAAACTTGCATGGTCCCTCCGCCTCAAACACCGCATAGCTTCCATCTAACCGGCAATCAACCATTTCCCATTTTCCGTCATTATACATTGCTATTTTATCCGCTGATTTTTTTTCATCGCGTATATGTACCTTAATCGTACCGTAAAACCCACTGCTCAGCGTAAACGAATACACTTTCCCGTTTTTATATCCGCTGAAGCTGCGTTCCTCATTTTCTTCCCTTACAGCTACTGCGGTATCATCATCAAAAACCCCCTCCGCAAGCATCAGCGGAGGCTCCTCGGGAGTGGCAATTGTCGTTGTCGCCTTATTATATACGGCATTGAAAACCGTATGCCTCACAATAGGCGCTTTAGTATCTTTATCCCATACGGGAACTTCTGTGCCATTAGCCGTAAGCTTCGGTATATCGGCGTCTGACAGCGCAGTGCCGTAATCTACAGTCATAGATTTCAATTCCTTATCCTTATCAATAAATCTTACAGAGAAGTGAAACCGCGATAGCTCCGTCGATTTTGACTGCAAAATTGCGCCGATGCTTTCAGCCTTATTTTCAGCTATCTCCTTTATCTGCGGCAGATATATATCACCTGATGCCATGTAGTAATCATCTAAGCTTAAATTTTTCATTCCCTGCGGAATTGTTCCGTCAGACGATACCATATTTTCGTGCTTTACAGCCTCGGCTTTACCTTCCAAATTCATGCCGTTTATTCCTGACAATCCCTCATCTATGAAATAGCAGTTTAAAAGCTCTCCGCTTACCGCTCCCGCTATTGCGCCTGTATTAGCGTTTTTGCCGTCAAGCCTCGGCAAAGCATAAGAATTTTTAATATCTGCCGCGCTGCCGGCAATTCCGCCGAGATTTTCTTTTGCTTTTACGTCATTTATCGCAATACAGTTTACTATTTCACCATTGCTCTGCCCTGCTGTTCCGCCGGCGAAGTCACCGTCTTCAACACTGATTTCTCCTGTTGACAGAGAATTTTTGATGCTGCCCGTATCACATCTTCCAATTATTCCTCCTGCATATTTATCCGATGATGCAATATTGCCGCAATTTATACACGCGTCTGTAACAGCCTTTAATATAGAATCGCTGCTTACCTTTTTGCCGTTTGAAAGCGTAATACTTTCACCTGATTTCACAGCGGATTCAAAGCCTAC
>CAYUSE010000077.1:0-6940 GCA_964447095.1 uncultured Lachnospiraceae bacterium
CGACAAGGTCAATATTGCTGACCATACCGATTACAGCTGTTTCCTTTATAAGCACTATAAATTCATTTGCAAGAGCCGGCAGAATATTTTTTATAGCCTGCGGCATAATTATATGCGTCATAGTCTGGCGCTGCGTCATACCGAGAGAGCGTCCAGCCTCAGTTTGTCCTATATCTATAGATAAAATTCCGCCGCGAATAATCTCCGTTATGTACGCGCCGCTGTTAATTCCGAACGCTATAAAACCGATTATCCAAGCGGGGATATTGACTGACGCGAAAATTATGTAATAAATTATCAAAATCTGCACCATGGTAGGCGTTCCGCGGATAATATCAACATAAATTCCTGAAATTGTCCTCACAACTTTAAATTTTGACAGTTTTCCCAACGCGGCTATTATACCTATCACCATTCCAAGCAAAACCGCAAATAACGAAATAAGCAGCGTATAGCCCAAGCCGCTTATAAACCATCTCCAGCGGTCTTCGACCACAAATGTCGATATAAGGTCATTGCCTATTCCCGAAAGCCACGCTAACATATTTTCTCCCCCGTCCAATACCTAAAACTCATTTAATCCATGCGTTAATTCTACCACAATTTGATATAAATAGCAATAGGTTTTATTATATTTCTTGCATAATTTATCAATTTATTTTACAGAATAAGACTTTTTCATGCTTATTTCCTGTTAATATATACATTTTATGAATATTTATTCGTCAGTTCTGCTTCCGCACTATCGTGTAATCATCACCCTGCCTGTAATACGGACAGTTTGAAAACGTATCCGAAATAAACAGCCTGTATTCGTCCTCATCAAGCTCCATAAGACACGAATAGCACTCGTATTCGTCATCATAATAATAGTTCATGCACGTTTCGCAGTTTGATTGCATATTGTTCCTCCGATAAACAAACGGGCTGCTGTACTATTCAGCAGCCCGTTGTGCTTTTATTTCAGTTCGTTTTTAAGTTCCTTTTTTCCGCAAATAATTATCGCAACGGCGTATGCCACTGTAAGAACGGCGGTTATAATATACGTCGGTATCCACGGGATATTAAATCCGATTTTAGCGTTTAAGATATAGCTTATTATAACAAAGGCATAGAACATACCCGGAACAAGCGCCATAATATACGGCTTCTTATGCTTCATCATATAAATCGCAATCATTGCAAACGCAAATATCGCGATTGTCTGGTTCGCCCATGCAAAATATCTCCAAAGAATGTTAAAGCCCTCGGCGTTCGTCTTTGCGATAACCAGAATTATCGCGACAAGCACGAATATCACAAGCGCCAGAAGCAGTCTGTTCTTCCGTTTCGACTGGTCTATATGCAGCGCGTCGGCTACCATAAGTCTTAGTGAACGAAGCGCGGTGTCGCCCGAGGTAATCGGAAGCACAATAACACCAATAATCGCGATAATGCCGCCGACCGTGCCGAGCAGGTTTTTCGCGACAATTCCGACAACCTGTGTCGCAGGCGTGGACGCGTCAGCAAGACCGAGCTTCATAACGCCCATTGCAGCCGCCGACCAAATCATTGCGATAAAGCCCTCGCAAATCATCATATTATAGAAAGTCATTCTGCCTTCCTTTTCGTTTTTCATTGTTCTCGCGATAAGCGCGGACTGCGTTGAATGGAAACCCGAAACTATTCCGCACGCAACCGTTACGAAGAATATCGGGATAAAATGCAGACCCTTGGGATGAACGCCGACAACGCCGATATTCCAAATTTCATCAAGCTTATAGCCCTTAATGAACAAGCCAAAGAATATTCCGACCGCCGACAAAATCAATATCGCGCCGAAAATCGGATATATTTTGCCGATAATCTTATCAATCGGCAGAAGCGTAGCAATAATGTAATACGCAAAAATCGCGCCGTAAACTATCCACAGCACGGGGCTCGTCAAAACGCTGTCCATGTTCAAAATCTGATTGATGAACAGATCGCCCGGTGTGTAAATAAACACCGCGCCGACAAGCAGCATCAGCAGACATACAAAAGCATTATAAATGCCGTAAATGTGCTTTCCCAAATATCTGCGGACAAGCGACGGCATCTGCTCGCCGTCATGTCTTATAGAAATCATGCCGCTCATGTAGTCATGGAACGCGCCGCCGATAACGCAGCCGATAGGAATTGTTATAAATGCGACAGGGCCAAACAGAATACCCTGAATAGGGCCTAAAATAGGACCTGTACCGGCAATATTAAGAAGCTGAATAAGGCTGTTCTTCCACTTCTTCATAGGAACGTAGTCAACTCCATCGTTAAGCCTTACAGCCGGAGTTTCCCTATCGTCGGGTCCGAATATCTTCTGACACAGCGCGCCGTATGCCGCGCCGCCGCCGATAAGCATTACAAGACCGATTAAAAATGTAATCATTTTTACCACCTCTGTATTTTATTTCAACTACATATTCTAGTCCTTTCACAGGGCTTTGTCAATAGATTGTTCACAATTGGTTCATTTTTTGTACATAATTGTCCAAAATTTACACTATTTGCCGTTTTTTCCGCATACTGGGCAGCCGTCAGTATTATCGGGCAGCCTGATTTTGCGAAATTCCATTTTCAGCGCGTCATATGTCAGTAAATATCCCGTCAGAAGCCCGCCCGCGCCGATAAGGTATTTTATTGCCTCTGTTGCCTGAAGCGTGCCGATTATCCCGGGCAGCGCACCGATAATTCCCGTCTGCCTGCTGCTCGGAACTGCGCCGTCTGGAGGGGGCTCTTTAAACACGCAGCGATAACACGCGCCCTTATTGGGAACGTACGTCATGAGCTGTCCCTCAAAGCGCAGTATTCCGCCGTGACAAAACGGCTTTTTTCCTCTTACACACGCGTCGTTTATGAGAAACTTCGACTTGAAATTGTCCGTCGCGTCAATCACAAAATCATAGTCCGCGATTAAATCCGCTATATTTTCCTCCGTCACATACATTTTATATGTATTTACCATAACGTCGGGATTTATTTCTTCTATTCTTTCCTTAGCCGAAAGTACCTTGTCTTTACCAATATTCTGCGTGGAATGTATAATCTGACGCTGCAAATTCGTCAAGTCCACCGCGTCCGCGTCTGCAAGCCCGATTGTCCCGACGCCCGCCGCCGCAAGATACATTGCCGCGGGCGAACCTAAGCCGCCCGCGCCTATTATTAAAACGCGGCTTTCAAGCAGCTTTTTCTGTCCTGCTTCGCCCATTTCCGCAAGCGATATGTGGCGCGCATACCGTTCGCGCTGTTCGCTTGTAAGCTCCATTTATATCACCTCTGTTTGTTATTCAGTTATATTTATACTTATTATATAGGAATAATGTGATTATACCATATGCAGACTGAATTGTCAATTCATGTTTGGTATATCCACGCTCAAAAAATGTAAAAAAGCCGTCGGACTTGACGAATTTGCAATTTTGTTGTAAAATACAATAGATATAGTTTTTGATTTTAAGGAGGCAGTTATGTCAGTTCAGATTAGAGAAACAAGCGACGGAAAGCGGAAAATTATTATGGCGCTTATCGCGGTAATTATAATCGCCGTATGCGCCGCCGCGGGAGTGGTTATGGGCGACAGCAAAAGCGTGCATTTGTCAGACGGTTCGGCAAGAATTGAAATCGCAGAAGGCGACGGCGTGGACGCCGCGGCGGCAAAGCTTGCGTCAAACAAAGTAATAAAATATCCGTCAGTATTTAAGGTACAGGCAAAGGTCGGCGGCTATGCGCAAAGTCTTCAGCCCGGAGCGGCAACAATAAACGACGGCATGAGCTACAAGGAAATTCTTGATTTATTGTCTACCCCGAACCGCGAAACGGTAAAGGTAGTAATTCCCGAGGGCTACGAGATACGCCAGATTGCCGACAAGCTCGCAGAGGCGGAAATTGTCACGCAGGACGATTTTTACGCGGCGTTAAATCCCGCGGATTACGACTACAAATTCCTCGAAAATCTTCCCGAGCGCGACAACAGGCTTGAGGGCTATTTATTCCCCGCTACATATGAAATTCCTATAGGTATGACGGCGCATGATATAGTTGATTTAATGCTCAGCGCGTTTAATAATCAGTTTAAAGACGAATATTATCAAAGAGCCGCGTCTTTCGGAATGACGGTAGACCAGGTTATAACAATGGCGTCAATCGTCGAGCGCGAAACCGACTCCGACTCCGAGCGCGCAAAGGTCGCGGGCGTGTTCTATAACCGCCGCAATTCGGGCATGAAGTTCCAGTCCTGCGCTACGGTTCAGTACATATTGGGCGAAAGAAAGCCCGTGCTTACGATTGCCGACACGCAGATTGACTCTCCGTATAATACTTATCTCTATCCCGATTTCCCGATAGGTCCCATATGCAATCCCGGGCTTGACTGTATCGAGGCGGCGCTTTATCCCGAGGTTACGGACGCGTATTATTTCGTCCTCGGCAAAAACGGTCAGCACGTATTCTCAACAACGTATGAGGAACATCTCGCGGCAATGGCAAGCTCCGACCCGACAATGTCGGTTGACGGAAGCGCCATTGAAAATCAAGACAGCATGAAGCAATAAGAGGAAAATTTATGATTGAATATGATGAAAACGCTATTGTTCCGCCGTATATAACAGCGTATCTGCGTGAAAAGACAACTCATAACGACGAATTTCTGCATGAGCTTGAAGCATATGCAGAAAAAAACAGCGTTCCGATTGTCGAGCCCGAAACGGCAAGATTTTTATCGGTCATCACGGAAATAAAAAAGCCGCAGCGTATTTTGGAAATCGGCTGCGCTATCGGATATTCCGCGATTTTGATGTCGTCGGGACTTGCGGACAGCGGAAAAATAACGACCATAGAATACAACAATGATATGGTCGGCATTGCGCGGGAAAACATCAAAAAAGCCAATCTGTCCGAAAAAATAGATGTGATTGAAGCGGACGCGAAGGACTACCTTTCGTATATTGACGACGACGGCGTATTTGATATAATTTTCCTTGACGGTCCCAAAGCTCATTATATTTATATGCTTGACGAGTGTGTGCGGCTTCTGAAAAAAGGCGGCGTGCTCATATCAGACAATGTGCTGTATAAGGGTATGACGGCTGACGATAACCATGTCATAAGAAGAAAAATCACAATCGTAAAACGTCTGCGCAAATATGTTGACGCGCTTATGGCGCACCCCGAGCTTAAAACCTCGCTCCTGCCACTGGGCGACGGCGTGACAATCTCGGTAAAAATTTGAAAAAAGGACTTAAAATTATGCAAAAGCCAGAACTTTTGGCTCCCGGAGGGAGTCTTGAAAAACTGAAAACGGCGATTGATTACGGCGCGGACGCTGTCTATATAGGCGGCGAAGCGTTTTCTTTGCGCGCGGCGGCGGAAAACTTCTCGCATGACGACATGAAAGAGGGGCTAAAATATGCGCACGAGCGCGGTAAAAAGGTATATCTTACCGCCAACATTCTGCCGCATAACAGCGACATTGCCGAATTTGAACAATATATAAAGGAAATACGCCCGCTCGGTTTTGATGCCGTGCTTATCGCGGACTTGGGAATGTTTGACATGATGCGCTCGCTTGCGCCCGAAATCCCCATACACGTAAGCACGCAGGCGAATAATGTAAACTACCGTTCGGCGATAATGTGGCATAAATTGGGCGCAAAGCGTGTGGTGCTCGCGCGGGAAATGTCATTTGCGGAAATCGCGGAAATACGCGAAAAAATTCCCGATGATTTGGAGCTTGAAGCATTTGTTCACGGCGCGATGTGCATATCGTATTCGGGACGGTGTCTGCTCTCGAACTACATGACAAGCCGCGACTCCAACATGGGCGCGTGCTCGCATCCCTGCCGCTGGAACTACAAGCTTGTTGAGGAAAAACGCCCCGGGCAATACATGGACGTATTTGAAAACGAGCGCGGCAGCTTCATATTTAATTCAAAGGATTTATGTATGATTGAGCATATCCCCGAACTGGTTCAGAGCGGAATATCAAGCCTGAAAATTGAGGGCCGTGTGAAAACTCCATACTATGTCGCAACCGTTGTCGGCGCGTACAGGCGCGAGATTGACAGATATTTTGAAAATCCCGACAATTATAAGTTTAACCCAGAGGAATACGCGGAGCTTTGCAAGGTAAGCCACAGACCGTACACAACAGGTTTTTATTATCGCAAGCCCGACGAAAACTCGCAGGTATATGAAACAAGCTCATATATACGCGACTATGAGCTTATCGGAATTGTTCTGGACTATGACGCGGAAACGAAAATTGCGACCGTAGCGCAGCGAAACCGCTTTTTCAAGGGCGACGAAATTGAGATAATACGCCCGATGAAGCCGTATTTTACGCAGACAATAGAATATATGGAAAATGAGGACGGCGAAGAAATCGATGTCGCGCCGCACGCGGAGCAGATTGTGAAAATTCCGCTTATTGAGCCTGCCGAAGCGGGCGCAATGCTCAGAAAAAAGAAAGCAATAACCCCTTGAGAAAACTTTTCTCAAGGGGTTATTTACGGCAGTCAGCCCTCCATGTGTTTGCCTAAGAAGCCCGCCGCAGATTCGGCAAGCTTGCTTTCAACCTCCGACGGCTGCTCGCCCTCGTTAAGAATAAACAAAACCGAGCCTATCGTGTCGCCCTCCGAAACTATCGGAACAACAACGCCCGCGCTGTATTTGTCGTTACCGTCGGCAACGCTTATGCGTCTGCCTTGCGTAAGCGGCGTTTTTTCATTCATCACGCTGTCAAGCTCGGGGCTTACGGGTTTTTCTATAAGCTCCTTTTTGGGTATGCCCGAAACGGCAATAACGCTGTCGCGGTCGGTTATGCACGCGCCGTGACCGCTCGCTTTTGCAAGTGTTTCAACGTAATTTTCCGCAAAGTCGCCGAGTTCTCCGATAGGCGAATATTTTTTGAAAATAACCTCGCCGTCCT
>CAYUSE010000078.1:0-6863 GCA_964447095.1 uncultured Lachnospiraceae bacterium
TAATGAGAACAGAAAATCTTGATTTTGTAGACTCTCTTAAATTACTTGCCGACCGAGCGGGAATAGTTATTCCCGAGGATGACGCAAGCTTTTCAAATGAAAGCCACGAAACAAAAAAGCGGATTTTGGAAATCAACAAGCTTTCGGCGCGCTTTTTCTTTAGTATGCTAAAGGACGAGCTTGTAGGAAAAAAGGCGAGAGAGTATTTTAATGAGCGTCATATTTCATGGAAAACCGTTACTGCTTACGGATTGGGGTTCGCGCCTGAGAGCGGAAATGCTCTTATGAATTATTTATTGTCAAAGGGCTTTAACGCAGCGCAGATACTTGAAGCGGGGCTTACTGTTGAGCGTGACGGTAAATATCGGGATAAGTTCAGAAACAGGGTAATGTTCCCGATTATTGATGTAAGAGGAAATGTCATAGGCTTCGGCGGACGAATAATGAATGACGTTAAGGAAATCAACGGCTATAAAATTCCGAAATATCTTAACACTGCTGAAACGCCTGTATTTGATAAGGGAAGAAATTTGTTTTCGCTAAATCTTGCAAAAAACGCAAAATCAACTGAAATAATACTTTGCGAGGGGTATATGGATGTAATTTCCGTATATCAGGCAGGAATTAAAAACATTGTGGCAACGCTGGGAACTGCGATAACGGAAAATCAGGCAAAGCTCATGATGCGCTATGCGAATGAAATTCTGATTTGCTATGATATGGACGAGGCAGGCACGAAGGCTGCGTTAAGAGCGATTGACATTATAAACAGCATTGGCGGAAAATCGCGCGTCATACGATTAAAGGGCGCGAAAGACCCCGATGAATACATAAACAAAAACGGTATGGAAAAATTCAAAGAGGCGGTAAGAAAGTCAATGCCGTCAACGGAATTTCGAATATCGCTGATAAAGGGACAGTACGATACAACAACTACCGACGGAAAAGTACAGTTTATAAATGAAGCGGTTGATATTTTATCAACGCTTAAAGATCCGATTGAGGCGGACGCGTACATGAACAGAATTTCCGAGGAAACAGAGATAAATAAGGATGCGATTATAAGCAAATATAAGGAAAAAACAGCTAAAAACAGTTATAAAAAGCTCCCTACGCGTCAGGAATTCAAAAAGAAAATAATACAAAATCCCGAAAATCCAAAGGAAACAATAAGAGTTTCAAACAGCCTTATAGGCGCGGAGAAACGGCTTATAGCGCTGATGTCGCAGAGCAGAAAGCTTTATAAAAAAGTAAAAGGCGAATTTGAGCCCGAGGACTTTTCGACCGATGTATATCGAAGGCTTGTAAAAAAAATATACAAAGCTTTTGAGGAAGGGAAAATGCCGGATGAAGCTATGATATTAAATGATTTTGAAGGCGGGGACGCAAACGAAGCGTCAGCGGTTTTCTATAATCTTGAAATATACAGCGGTGACGAGGCAGCGGTCAATGATTTAATTTACACTATTAAGCTGGAAAAACTACAGCTTCAAATAAATAATGAAAGAGATTTAAAAAAGCTTGACGAACTGTTCAAGATAAGACAGGAACTCTAAAACAAAAAAAATACTTGTGAGGAATAAAAATGCAGGAGAAGAAAAAAGCGATAAAAAAGTAGCTATTAGAGCGCGGAAAGAAAAAGGGGGTACTTTCTTTTAAGGAGATAAATGACGCGTTTGAGGATATTGAAATAACTCCCGATGAAGTAGAACAGCTTTATGACCGCTTTGAAAAGGAGAGCATAGAGCTTGTTGAGGATATGGATAAGGAGCTTGAAGAAATCGAGGTTTCCAAAGAGGAGCTTGAGGATTTATCCGTGCCCGAGGGAATAAATATTGATGACCATGTTAAAATGTATTTAAAGGAGATAGGCAAGGTTAACCTGTTGACGGCAGAGGAGGAATTTAATCTTGCAAAGCGAATGTCTGAGGGTGACGAGGAGGCTAAAAAACGCCTCGCGGAAGCTAATCTTCGCTTAGTTGTGTCAATCGCGAAGCGTTATGTCGGACGCGGAATGATGTTCCTTGACTTAATTCAGGAGGGCAACCTCGGACTTATAAAGGCAGTGGACAAGTTTGATTACACAAAAGGCTATAAATTTTCAACTTACGCGACATGGTGGATAAGACAGGCGATTACGCGTGCGATTGCAGATCAGGCAAGAACGATACGTATTCCCGTACACATGGTTGAAACTATAAATAAGCTTGTCCGAGTATCGCGTCAGCTTGTTCAGGAGCTTGGACGCGAGCCGACCTATGAGGAGCTTGCAAAGGAGCTTAATATGTCGGTTGAAAAGGTGCGTGAAATTTCAAAAATTTCGCAGGAGCCTGTATCGCTCGAAACTCCGATAGGCGAGGAGGAGGACAGCCATCTGGGTGACTTTATTCCTGACGACGACGCGCCTGCGCCGTCAGAAGCGGCAAGCTTTGTGCTTCTTAAAGAACAGATAGTCGAGGTTTTGCAGATGCTTACGCCGAGAGAGGCGAAGGTATTAAAACTCCGCTTTGGACTTGACGACGGCAGACAGCGCACTCTTGAAGAGGTCGGCAAGGAATTTGAGGTGACGCGTGAGAGAATACGTCAAATTGAAGCGAAGGCTTTAAGAAAGCTTCGCCATCCCAGCCGTTCAAAGAAATTGAGAGATTTTTTGGAATAAAAATAGCAAGGGCTGCTGTGTCACAGCAGCCTGTTTAACGTGTAACAGGAGAGATAAATATGAATTGGATAAGAGTATCAATTTTCACCACATCAGAGGGAATAGAGCCTGTCAGCGGCAGACTGTATCAGCTTGGTATTACGGGACTTGAGATTGAGGATGAGCAGGATTTTAAGGATTTCCTTGAAAATAACAAGCAGTATTGGGATTATGTTGACGAGGATTTAATTAAGGCAAAATCAGGCGAAACACAGGTTAAAACATACATAAGCGACGACGCGGCGGGACGTGAACTGATGATAGCGATAAAATCTACGCTGGCTGAATTAAAATCGCTCGACGATAATAATGAATATGGCAGGCTTACCATTGAAACCGATAATATGACGGAGCAGGATTGGGCGAATAATTGGCGGCAGTATTTTCATCCTATGGAAATCGGTGAAAAGCTTCTGATAAAGCCCGAATGGGAGGAGCTTGAAAGCCCGACTGACAGGATTGTGTTTAATATTGAACCCGGCATGAGTTTTGGCACAGGCTCGCATTATACAACTCAGCTATGTATTGAAGCACTTGAAAAACATGTGAAAAAGGGCGATAAAATGCTTGATTTGGGCTGCGGCAGCGGAATATTGTCGATTATTTCAATTTTGCTTGGAGCTGACGAGGCGGTTGCAGTTGATATTGACCCGAACGCCGTTGACACCGCGTATCAAAACGCCGCCCGTAACGGTGTGACGCGTGATAAATATAAGGTAATGGCGGGAAATGTTGTTTCGGACGCGGAAATTCAGTCAGAAATAGCGAAAAATAAATATGAAGTGGTGGCGGCAAATATTGTCGCTGATGTTATCATAATGCTTGCGCCTAAAGCAAAGGAATACATGAAGGACGGCGGCGTATTCATAACATCGGGAATAATCATGGACAGGCTTGAGGAAGTAAAAGCGGCGCTGATTGAAAACGGCTTTGAAATAAAAGAAATCAACACGCGCAAGGATTGGGCTTCAATCGTTTGCAAATAGGAGAGGAACATGGAAAACAATATATATTCTGTAGGCGCGGGCAAATCAAACTCGTATCTGATAATGGATGAAAAAATCGCGATTATTGACGGAGTTTTGGCTGAGGACGCTGATGAATACATAGCAAAAATTAAAAAAATAACTGACAGGGCAGATTATGTGATTTTTAATAATACTTGTCCAAATCATTCGGGAAGCTTTAAAAAACTTCTGGAGGCTTTTCCGAATATTGAAGTTGTTGCCTCAGTTGCAGGAATACGAAGCCTGAAAGAGATTGCAAACTGTGATTTTAGAGAGCATTTTGCTAAAGATGGCGCGGAATTGGATATTGGAAAAAAGACGCTTAAATTTCTGATAACTCCGAATTTACCGTCGCCGGACAGCATGATGACGTACATGGATGGAATTTTATTTTCGGGAAATGCGTTTTCCTCCGAAAATGAGAATTTTACTTCAATAGAGGAATATTATGAGGACAAGCTTTCGTCGTTCGCGCCGTTTGTAAAAACTATGACGGAGCGGATAAAAACCATGGATATACGCGCAATTTATCCGGCTGAGGGCAGAGTATTAACGGAGCTTACCGCTAATGCAGTTGAGTTATACGGAAAATTGAGCAGACCGTCAGATAAAAGTAAAACGGTGATTTTATACTGCTCAAATTACGGAGCGACAAGAGAAATGGCGGAAACGATAAGCGGAGTTTTAGACAATGCCGAGTGTATTGATTTAATGGAAACAGCAGATATTTCGGAAACAATAAACAGCGCAAAGGCGCTTATTATCGGAACGCCGACAGTAAATAAAAATGCGCCGAAGGAAATCTGGGATGCGCTGTCAGAGATTGATTTAATCACAATGAAAGGCACGCCGTATTTTGTTTTTGGTTCATACGGCTGGAGCGGCGATGCTGTTCAGCTTGTAAGCAATCATTTAAAATTACTGCGTTTAAAGCAATTTGATAAGCCTTTCGGCGTGTTGTTTAATATGTCAGATAGTGAAAGAGAAGAACTTATAACATACACAAGGAAATTCATGGAGGAAACAAATGAAATTTGACGGATATTTGCTTGTGTCGGATATGGACGCAACGCTTCTTACGAATAAGCATAAGGTTTCCGACGGGAACTGTGAGGCGATTGAATATTTTACGAAAAACGGCGGTATGTTTACCGTTGCGACAGGCAGAATGCATAAGGCCGTACAGGAATTTGCGGAGAAACTGAATATCAACGCGCCTGCGATTTTGCATAACGGCGCGCAGATTTATGATTTTCTAACGGGTAAAACACTCAGCGAGAAATTTATTGAGGATAGCCGAAAGCCTGTTATAAAGCGTGTGTATGAGGATATGCCCGAGCTTGGACTTGAAATTTACAGCAATGACACAATTTATATTTACCGTGAATGTTTTGAAACAAAGCGTTTTAAAAACAGAAATTACGACGTTGTTTTCGGTGTTCCCGACAGTGTGTGGGACGAGCCGTGGGTGAAATACCTGCTTATCGGCGAAAAGAAACTGCTTGATTATTACGAACCCATTTACCGGCGCGATTATGACAGCGGTTATGCCGTGCGGAGCGGAAAAAAATTCCTTGATATTGTTTCCGGTGAGGCGTCGAAGGGAATTGGGCTTAAAGAGCTTCGGAAAATAACAAATGCAAAAACCGTTATAGCAGTGGGAGACAATATGAATGACATACCAATGCTTGAGGAGGCTGACATATCGTTCGCGGTTGAAAACGCTGAAAAGTCGGTAAAAGCGATAGCAGATTTTGTAACGGTTGACAATAACAGCGATGCTATAAAAAGTATCGTTGAAAAAGCGGAGAAAGGATTGTTATGAAAAAGGCAATAATTATTTTAATGCTGCTTCTTATAACGCTTACGGCGTGCGGAGAGAAAAACGATGACTTTATCATGGAGAAAAACGGCTCTATACCGCTTGGTGAAGGATATATTGATACATACAGAATAAACAGACTGGACAGGGAAACAGAGAGCAAAACGGAAAAGGGCTTATATTTTCTGATTGAAGATTTGATAAGCTGCGGATATGTTCCTAAAATGACTTCCGACGGCGATACGGAAATTATTGAGCTTGAATACAGAAAAATTCCCTCAAAAACCGATATTGTTATTAAAAATATGCCTGAGAATACGCGTATTACAATGGACGGCAAGGAAATAAAATCGTTTGAATATAACGGTCAGATATTCGTGCTTGCCGATACGATTATAGAAACGGCGCAGGCGGACACAACAAAAAAGAATGTGATAAATAAAAGCATTAGAAATAATGAAAATTCAGATAATACGGAAAATACCGATAAAATAGTCATATTTCTTGACCCGGGGCACGGCATTTCCTCCTCATCTATGATGAACGACGAAAAGGAAGCGGCGGGCTGGTCGCAGAATAACGGTCAATGGGGAGAATGGCGTCATTGGACAAACGGAGAATACGGAAGCGATTGCTGCGGAAATGACGGCGTATCGCAGCCTAAGGAATGCTGGTATCCTATAGAAAACGGTGACAGAAGTATAGAACCTGATATAAATCTTGCAAACTGTCAGGCAGCGAAACGCTATCTTGAGCAAACGGGAAAATATACAGTTATATTAAGCCGTGATGAAAACAACTCAGAATCTCTTGAAAATCCGTCCATTACGCAAAGAATAAAAAACGCTGAGGCTCAAAATGCTAAGGCTTATGTATGTATTCATTCAAACGCGGGCGGAGGCAGAGGAAGCGCGTATATCGCGCTTGATGAAGCAAGCGGATATTATCAAATGAACCGCGGTGATGATTATGCCGTAAACAGCAACAAGCTCGGCAAAACAATAAATGATAAAATTGTTTCACAAACGGAGCTTAGCGAATATTCAAACGGCAGAATAGACGGAGAAGGCTATTTGATTTTGTTTCAGAAAACACCGATGCTTTGCGCGTACCTGGAAATAGGATTTTTTGATGATTCCTCGGATTTGTCAGTTCTTCAGAATAATTCTGACTCGATAGGCAAGGCTATAGCAGAGGGCATAGAAGAATATTTCGGTAAATAATTGATTGGTACAAACTATCTTACAATTTAAAAAACTTGTCATATTCTTCCAAAATGAGCATAATAATTACTATTAAATCATTTATGGAGGATAAAACGATGGAACTAATCAAG
>CAYUSE010000079.1:0-6843 GCA_964447095.1 uncultured Lachnospiraceae bacterium
TCCAGCTATAAGGCGCTGCGGCTTATATTTTATAGGTCGCGGCGCTTTTTTTATCCCCATACAATATAGATTAACAGGTGGAATATATGAAAAAATTTATCGCTTTTATTATTGTTTTGGCAATAGGCGTATGCATCGTGAACTCTGAAACCGATTTTTTTCTGCATATAGAACGATATATTCCTCAGCTTGAGGAAAACAATCCTGAGGTTTGCGATGTAATATCCGAACTAAGCATGGATTTGTCTGATTTAACAGATTTAATTCCCTCCCCCGCTGAGCTTGTCGCGATGATAAAGCACGAGGAAATGCCGATTGACCCGTCCGATATTGCAGTAAACGCGTATATAGAGCATAGCCCTATGCTTTCATTTTATACCGATGAAAACATAAGTGTAATGGTGAATGACGAAGGGTATTTCAGCGTATTCGGAATTACAAAATCAGAGAATAAAAAGCATCTTCTCGTCCGTGTAACCGACCCGAACGGCGAAACACTCGACCAGACGCCCGTATCGGTTGACGGAATAAATCAATTCAACAAGACAATAGCCGTTCCGGACACAGAATTTAACGAGCTTGACATATCAATTTTTACAGGAAGCAAGCCCTACGGTAATTTTCAAAGCTGGGTGTATAATTATATAAAATTTACTCGTGACGAAAACGGAATTTGGAGTATAAAAAAATCGCCTGTATATGACCATAATAAGGAAATGTACGAAAAGGACAAATCCACAAGCGAGGCTTTAAAACGCACGCAGTCAATCCAGTCCGAAAGCGACGGAATACGCACAATCGCATCCGAACTTACGCAAAACTGTTCCTCGAATTATGATAAAATTCTTGCGCTTCACGACTGGGTCTGCTCTTATATCAGGTATGACCTTGACAGCGTTAATTCCGGCGCAATACCGCCGTATTTTGCAGAAGAAGTTGTTACGTCACGCAGCGCGGTATGCCTCGGATTTGCCACATTGTACGCGGCGCTGTGCCGAAGCATAGATATCCCCTGCAATGTTGTTTCGGGATACGCCTTAGGCGTCGGCGCGGATACCGATTGGAGCGATGCTACAATCGTAACCGACGAGCAAAATCACGCGTGGAACGAAGCGTATGTTGACGGACGCTGGGTAATTGTAGACACGACATGGGATTGCTCTGAAAGAATTGAAAACGGTGAAATCATTTCCGATGGAGAGGTTTCGCATTTATATTTTGACGCTAATATTGAATTTTTCTCGGCAAATCATAAAATTCTTGAATATTCAAAAAGACGGTAAATCAAAAAAATCCGCTGTTTAACATACAGCGGATTTTTTGATTTAAAACATCGACGCAAGAAATACAATGCTTAGCAGTATCAGCAAAATGTGCGAAAAGAATACTGCCAGAATTACACCCGTATTCCCCTGCTCCTCCTGTGTTTTAAGTATTTTTACAATTACAAGCGCCATTCCGCATACAATCGCGGGCAGGAAGAAAAAGCCCAGAAGCCCTCCGCCCGGATTGGTATGAGCGACTATAAACCGAAGCGCAATAACGTAATACGCGCCGCCGCATAACAGCGCGAAAATCAGCCGCGCGGCTGTGTTTGACAATAGTTTTAATATTTTGTTTATCATTATTTTATCTCCATAAGGCTGAAATAAAATCGTCTGAATTGCTGTTTTGAGGAACGAAGTCGTACGATTGTACTTCGAGTTCCGAAAAATAGTGAGTCAGGCAATTTTAGTCAGCCGGCTCGTCAGGCATATCCCAGTTGTGATAAACATCCTGAACGTCGTCGTTATCTTCCAGCATATCAAGCATTTTCTGCATTTGCGTAATTTGCTGCTCATCCGTAATTTCGGTCATAGTCTGCGGAACCATGCTGACCTCAGCGGAGGAAAGAGTGTACTTTTCCGCCAGAGCGTCGCGCACCGCGCCCATATCCGACGGCTCAGTTGTAATTTCAATAACGCCGTCCTCAATTTCAATATCTGCCGCGCCTGCTTCAAGCGCGTCCATTGTTATTTCGTCCTCGTCAATCTCGCCGTCCTCGTCCTCAATGACGATTACGCCTTTTCGGTCAAACATAAACGAAACGCAGCCGTTTTGTCCCATATTGCCGCCGAATTTATCGAATGCGTGGCGAACGTCCGCCGCGGTTCTGTTTCTGTTATCGGTAAGCGTATTTACTATTACCGCTACGCCGTTAGGACCATAGCCCTCATAAGTGATGCTCTCGTAGTTATCCGACTCCGTGTCGCCCGACGCCTTTTTGATTGTTCTGTTGATGTTGTCGTTTGGCATATTGTTCGAGCGTGCCTTCGCAATAACGTCCTTTAAGCTCGAATTGTTCTCGGGGTCGGGACCTCCCGCCTTTACCGCAACTATAATTTCACGCGCAATTTTTGTAAAAATCTTCGCTCTCTGCGCGTCATTTGCTCCCTTTTTACGCTTTATTGTACTCCATTTTGAATGTCCTGACATATTCTATTTCTCCTTTTTCGTTTTTCATATTTATGTATTTTACCATAAAACGCCGTATATTTCAAGATATTTTCAATATTTTCCGTCAAATTCTTGATAAATTCTTTTTGCTGTGGTAAAATATATCTGCGGCATAATTTTTATGAATAAGCATAAAACTAAAGGATAGAGCTTGTTAAAAATACATTCTCTTTTCATCCTTTAGTATTATGTTTATTTGTGTATGAAAATTGTGTCGCAGCAATCGGAGAAATGTATTTTTAGGTGCGTGGCTTTTGATTGCTGCGCACTTTTTTGATGCACAAAAAGATTTAATTTTAAGGAGGAAAAAGAATGAAAAAAAGAATTATGGGATTGGTGCTTGCATTGTGTATGCTTGTCGTGTGTCTGCCGATTGTGGTAAGTGCAGCAGAAAAATATGGCGACTATTTATACTACGAAGTAAACAGCGATAATACGGCGGTTAGAATTACCGGTTGCGATACATCCGCAACAAAAATTGAAATTCCAGCCGAAATCAATGGCTTGCCTGTCATACTCATTCAAGCTTATGCGTTTAATGGTTGCAGCAATTTAACAAGCGTAACAATCCCTGACAGCGTCATAATAATTGGCGACGCTGCGTTTCATGATTGCAGTAGCTTGACAAATATTACACTCCCAAATAGCGTCATAAGAATTGGCAATCATGCGTTTTGGGGGTGCAGCAATTTAACAAGCATAACAATCCCTGACAGCGTCACAATAATTGGCAATCATGCGTTTTGGGATTGCAGCAGTTTAAAACGCATAACAATCCCTGACAGCGTCACAATAATTGACAATTATACATTTGAAAATTGCAGTAGCTTAACAAACGTGACTATCGGAAACAGTGTGGCGATTATTGGTAATTATGCGTTTACGGATTGTAGTAGCTTAACAAGCGTGACGATTGGAAACAATATAACGACTATTGGCGAAGGTGCGTTTAATGGTTGCAGCAATTTAACAAGCATAACAATCCCTGACAGCGTCACAATAATTAGCAATTATGCATTTAAGTATTGTAGCAACTTAAAAAGCGTGACTATCGGAAACGGTGTGACTAACATTTATTTTGCTGCGTTTTCTAATTGCGATAGCTTAACAGATGTCTACTATTCCGGCAGCGAAGCACAGTGGAAAAATATTGAAATAGATACATGGAATGAAAGTCTTACTACTGCAGTCCATTATAACAGTAGCGGAGATACAAATCAGCAAGTCACCAGCCCTTCTCCCATTTCCCCCTCTGATTGGGCAAAATCGGACATAGAAAAAGCGATTGAGCTTGGTTTAATTCCCGAGGAGCTTCAAACTGATTGGCAAACACCGATAACACGGTTGGATTTTTGTAAGTTAGCTTACAGAATATACACTAAGCTTGCCGACGGCGGAGAAATTTTGATACGTGCAAACGGCAAATTCAGTGACGTAAACGGTTTGGCAGAGAATGACGATTACGCTGTCGGAACTGCGGCAGAGCTTGGCATAGTCGCAGGATACGAGGACGGAACATTTAAGCCGTATCAGAAAATCACCCGTCAGGAAGCGGCGGCAATGCTTATGCGCACTGCAAAGGTACTTAAAAACAGTGAGCCGCTTGAAAAAATCGGCACACAGTTTACGGATTGCGCCGATTGCGCCGATTGGGCAATGGAAGGCATTAAATATGTCTATAATGCCGACATAATGAAAGGCACAAGCGAAAGCTATCAATCCACAGGCGTAACCGACGGTTATTATAATGTTCAGTTCAGTCCCTACGATACATATACCCGTGAGCAGGCAATGGTGACATTCTATAGATTATACAATAAAATCATGGGCATGCAAAACAACGATACAGAACCGTCACAAAATAAGACACTGCCTCTCGTATCTATTGATGATTTGCCCAAAGATGTTGCCAAAGCAATTAAAAAATATGAAAACTCAATACTTGAATATAAAAATGCCTTAAAACAAGCGCTTATTGATGAACAGCAGAAAAAAGAACTGAAAAAGCAAATGATTGCCGCTATGAAGGAGCATTGGCAAGTAAACAATTCAACAGGCAAAAATAATATTCCCGACGAGGTATATTTAGCTTTGTATATGTTTACGGGCGAACTTGGCGAATTTGAGGTAATATCAAAAGACCACGACTGGGCAAAATCAATGGATTTAATATCAGGCTGTATAGATATGACAATGACAACTTTATCAAATATAGGAAATCTAAAACAATCCTATACTGTAGACAATAAAAGTGTTACTATAGATTCTATGATAAATGTTGGAAAAACAGGCTTTGGAACAATCTATTGGGACGACCAGGAGGCGACATTCGTAGCAAATCCAAAAGAAACCATGAAAACATTCCAAGCATTAGTGACAAAGAGTTTGAATTTAGTAGGCGATATATACACAGACCAAATAAAAAATGTTTTCTCAGAAATAGCGTTTGACGGAGATGCTCAGCAATTCCTTAAAAGCAAGGTGAAAGGTCCTCTTAATAATTTTATGAAAGAAATGGGATTAGGAGACGTCAATGAAACTCTCGGAGAATTATCCTCATTTTTAAATTTCGCGTATAGTATATCAAGCTCCGATAACGCGGAGGATATGTTAAATCAAATGAAATCAATAAGTCAAACTGATATATTTTCAAATTCATCTTTAACCGACATCATGGTTAAAGAAGCTTTAAAGGATATACAGAAGCTTGGCGAATCGCTTATTAAAACAGCAGAAAAGAGAATATATAAATAACACCCAATAATATGCCGCAAAATATCCGTTTTTCGGATAATCTCAAAGAGAAGCCCCGCGCTTCTCTTTTTAATTGCTTTCAATTTAATATTGCAACTTACCAAAAAATATGATACAATATTATAAAATAAACAATTTGGAGGATTTTACAATTTATGTGGGCTTATAACAGTGTATTTTATCAGATTTATCCACTCGGCTTTTGCGGAGCGCCGTTTGAAAACGACGGAATTGAGAATAGCAGAATTTTAAAGGTTATTGACTGGATAGAGCATATCAAGGGACTTGGCGCAAACGCGATTTATTTCTCGCCCGTTTTTGAATCCGACACTCACGGCTACAACACGCGCGATTATAAAAAAATCGACTGCCGCCTGGGCACAAATGACGATTTTAAAACGGTTTGCGAAAATCTGCACGAAAACGGAATAAAAATCGTGCTTGACGGCGTATTTAATCATGTCGGACGCGGCTTCTGGGCATTTCAGGATGTTCTCGAAAACCGCGAAAACTCCCGTTACCGCGATTGGTTCCACATTGATTTCGGCGGTAATTCGCACTATAACGACGGTCTTTGGTATGAAGGCTGGGAGGGGAATTACGACCTTGTAAAGCTGAATTTACGCAACGAGGAGGTCATAAACCACATATTTGACGCCGTGAAATTCTGGATTGACGAATTCGATATTGACGGTCTGCGTCTTGATGTGGCATACTGCCTTGACAAAGATTTCTTAAAGCGTCTGCGCCGGCTTACTGACGGCTTAAAGCCCGATTTTCTGCTTCTGGGCGAGCTTCTGCACGGCGACTACAACCAATTCGTCAATGATGAAATGCTCCACAGCTGCACAAATTACGAGTGCTACAAGGGCGTGCATTCAAGCTTTAACAGCATGAATATGTTTGAAATAGTCCATTCCCTGCTCCGTCAATTCGGACCTGAGAGCTGGACGCTTTACAGAGGCAAGCACCTTTTGAGCTTTGTTGATAATCATGATGTTTCGCGGATTGCGAGTATTTTGCAAAATCCCGAGCATCTGCCGCTTGTGTACGCGATGATTTTCGGAATGCCGGGCATACCGTGCGTATATTACGGCAGCGAATGGGGCGCGAGGGCGGACAAGAGCGAGGGCGACCCCGCGCTTCGGGCGTGCTTTGACGAACCTGTCGAAAATGATTTGACCGAATGGATAGGAAAGCTCGCAAAGGCTCATAAAAACAGCGATGCTTTATGCAACGGTGATTTTAAGTCAATTGTTCTGCAGAATAAGCACTGTATATTTGAACGCCGAACCGAAACAGAACGCGTACTCGTTGCGATAAACGCCGACAGTGAGCCTGTCACAGCGCACTTTGACGCAGGCTGCGGAACTGCGGTTGATTTAATCACAGGAAGCATGCATGATTTCGGCGGAGGAAGTCTTCTTCCGCCATACAGTGCATCATATTGGAAAATGGAAAGATAAAAAGTGAGGTGTTACTATGAAATTAAAAACCGCCATCGGGCTTATTCTCTCAACGGCAATTGCTGTTTTGTCAATTTCCTCATGCGCTCCCTTAAATAACGAGCGCAGCTCTAAAAATGATTTATCC